>CAZICR010000001.1:0-40488 GCA_964537795.1 uncultured Cellvibrionaceae bacterium
GTCTTGACCGAACCTGCCGTGTTCGCGCAGCCTCAGGCAAAAGTGTATCGTTGGCGACAGCAAGGTAAGGTGGCCGCTTATGTCACTGAAACCACAGCGCCAGATGGGTATAGCGGCAATATTCAGCTGCTAGCTGCCATTCAGCCGGACGGCACCATTTTAGCGGTACGAAGCCTTTCACATAAAGAAACGCCTGGACTTGGCGATAAAATTGAGACTCGTAAAGGGGACTGGATCCACAGCTTCCAGCAACAACAGGTGCAAGGTGCCGACGATAAAAGATTTGCCGTAAAAAAAGATGGTGGTCAGTTTGATCAGTTTGCTGGGGCAACTATTACACCGCGCGCTGTGGTCGCTGCGGTGAAACGGACAGCTTTATACTTGACTCAACACCCGGAATTAGCCGAACAACCGTCCAGCTGCCAGTAACCCTGAGGTAACTATGCAACAATATCAGGAAATTGCCCGCCAAGGCTTATGGAAAAATAACCCGGGGCTAGTACAACTGCTCGGCCTTTGTCCATTGCTGGCGACCAGTTCTAATGTGACCAATGCGCTTGGCTTGGGCCTAGCAACTATGCTGGTCCTGACAGCAACCAATTTAGTGGTGTCATTGATCCGCCATCAGGTGCCAAACGAAATCCGGATCCCGGTGTTTGTGATGGTGATTGCTGCCGTGGTCACTGCCATCGAACAACTGATGCACGCTTATACCTATCAGCTTTATCAGTCCTTAGGTATTTTTATTCCACTGATAGTAACCAACTGCATTGTGATTGGCCGCGCAGAAGCTTTTGCGTCAAAAAATCCAGTGTTGCCAGCCATGGCTGACGGGTTGATGATGGGGGCAGGTTTTACCGCCGTACTAGTCGCTCTAGGCGCCAGTCGTGAAGTACTAGGTCAAGGGACTTTGTTTGATGGCGCTAATAATCTGTTGGGCGACTGGGCGGCGGTACTCAAAATCCAGCTCTATCATAGTGACAGTCATTTTCTGCTTGCGATCCTACCACCGGGTGCATTTTTGGTGCTTGGATTTTTAATTGCCGCGAAAAATGCCATTGATTTAAGACAGAAAAACCGTGCACAGGAAGTTAAACCCAGCAGAACTAGAGCCAGGGTGACGCAAGTTTCAACTGCTGAGAGTAGCGGCGGATGAATCAGCAGAAAAGAACTGAGATTTTAACCAGACTCAGAGCGAATAACCCGCACCCGACCACCGAACTGGAATATAACAGTCCGTTTGAACTGTTGATTGCAGTGCTGCTCTCGGCACAAGCGACAGATGTCGGCGTCAACAAAGCCACCCGGCTGTTATTTCCAGTGGCGAATACTCCGGCGACTATGCTGGCGCTTGGGGTTGATGGGGTAAAAAATTATATTAAAACCATCGGCCTGTTTAATTCTAAAGCCGAAAATGTGATTAAAACCTGTCGAATTTTGCTGGAAAAACATCAAGGTGAAGTTCCGGAAAATCGTGAAGCATTAGAAGCCTTGCCAGGCGTTGGCCGCAAAACTGCCAATGTTGTGCTGAATACCGCCTTTGGCTGGCCCACTATCGCTGTGGACACCCATATATTTCGCGTCAGCAACAGGATGAATTTTGCACCAGGCAAAAATGTCGATGAAGTTGAGCAGAAGTTACTCAAAGTAGTCCCAACTGAATTTAAGCTAGATGTCCATCACTGGCTGATCTTGCATGGTCGCTACACCTGCATGGCCCGCAAACCTAAATGTGGCAGTTGTTTGGTAGAAGACCTGTGTGAATTTAAAGAAAAAACCGATTAGGAGCGTCCAATGAGAATGCTGCATACCATGTTACGGGTAACCAACCTGGAACGTTCAATTGAATTCTATACCGAAGTATTGGGCATGAAACTGTTACGACAGTCTGATAATCCAGAATACCAATATACTCTGGCATTTGTTGGTTACCACGATGAGTCTGCTGGTGCTGTGCTGGAGCTGACCTATAACTATGGCGTCACCCAGTACGAGTTGGGCAATGCTTTTGGCCACATCGCGTTGGAAGTAGATAATGTTTACACAGCCTGTGACCAGATCCGCGCTCGGGGTGGGGTCATTAGTCGTGAACCAGGCCCGGTAAAAGGTGGCACCACTGAGATTGCATTTGTGCGGGATCCGGATAACTATGCAATTGAACTGATTCAGAAAAAAGCAAATTATACGCAATTGTAATGACTAGGGGCGGAATATCCGCCCCAGACTTCTATTGTGGCTGATTAGTCCTGCTCAACCTCAATCCAAACTTTTTCGTTTAGTGACATCGCCAGATTGTTGTCGTAATAAGCCGCTTCATTAATAAAAGTTGGATAAACCACCTCTGTGCCCTGATAGGTTTGCTCAGAGCCATCAAACATGGCAAACAATGGCTGGCCAGGCAGGATCGCCTGATAATCACGGTCTTGGATTTGCTTGTGCACCATACCTAACCGTTCACCTTGTGCGTTCATTGGCAGCTTGATGCTATGTAAATAACGAAAAGCTTCCACTCTTGAAGGCAACTGCGGCAAGGTACCGAGGTTATAGTGTTCAATAAAATCCAGAATATGCTGCGTCATTTCAGCCATCTGCTCCAGCACATCATGGCGTAACACTGACTGCGATTGTGGCCCGACTTCGACGATCACGCCAAAGGTTCCAACAGTGCACAACAACGCATGATCTTCGGCGGCAAAATGATCTTCATCACGAGAAATCACTGCCTCTGGCATTTTTAAACGGATATATCCCGCTAACAGGTTATAAATACGGCCTGGCTGGGTCAGGATTAAGCAAGCCCCCATATTACTGGTGGTGTTATGTAAATCGATAATAAAGTCGGTTTTAGCCTGCCCTTTTGGTCCAAGCTCAGCATTAATTACTTTGGCCCGGCTTTGCTCGTAATTGGTAAGGTTGGCATCTGCTAAATCAACAGTTTTAAACTGCCGATTTAAATCACTGTCTAGGTATCTTTTATTAGCTTGATGCGCCATTGGATTAGCAAATAAGGTACGGCTACTAAAACTGCTACGCTGTATGAGCTCGGGCTGGGTGCGATAAAGCTTCTCAAGATAAATACCTGAAAATTCATTACCATGGGTACCACCGACCACAGCGACAGTACGGATTGGTGTTTGCGGGGTTTTATACATCACGACCTCTGAGCAAGCGGAAATACGGCAAATTATAGATTGCACTCAACAAAGTGCGACAACCAAAGACTGCATTATGCCGCACCAAAGCCATCATTTGAATAAAAAATATATAGAAATGCAACTATTAAGGATAAAAAGTGAATTTCCAATAACCCAATACAGGCCATCCATGAATTGCGTTTACATTGCGGCCATCCACATCTGCCTGCCAGATTTAAGTAGCACACCGTTGATCAACTGTTCAAGACTCAGCCCGTTTACTCCAGATCGCAGGTTTCAGTTTAATTAAATATTGTTGACCAAAAAATAAACTTCTAACCTGCCTTTATTTATTACATTAATGCATCTATTTTTAACATCACGTTGACTTTATTGCTGAGCTAAACCATGCCTGCCGCACGAAAATTCCAGATTGCTGTGAGTCAAACTTGTTACTACCACTTGGTCAGCCGCTGTGTCAGACGGGCTTTTTTATGCGGGATTACAGATAGTTATAACTTCGAACATCGCCGCGAATGGATGACTGAACGCTTGGCGCTGCTCACGCAAATGTTCGCGATTGACATCGCCGCTTATGCTCTGATGACCAACCACTATCATCTTGTTGTCCGGGTCGATACAGCCAAAGCTAAAAGCTGGAGCAAACTCGAGGTTTTGCAGCATTGGCAGATGCTTTTTCACTTACCTGCACTGGTTGAACATGAACTCTCTGGCGGCTCCTGTGGCGAAGTTGAAAGGCAAGTTATTGATGCCATTGTAGAAAAGTATCGAGACAGGCTTTGTGATATCAGTTGGTTTATGCGTTGTTTAAACGAATACATTGCCAGACTTGCCAATATTGAAGATGAATGCACTGGCCGCTTTTGGGAAGGTCGTTTTAAATGCCAGGCTCTCCTTGGGGAAAAAGCGCTTCTTAGCGTGATGGCCTATGTGGATCTCAATCCCATGCGTGCAAAAATCGCTGAATCTCCGCAGGCTTCAGAATATACCAGCATCCAAAACCGGCTTGGCAATGCGATTCGAGGTCACTTTCGTGGCAAATTATTGCCTTTTACTGATCAAATTGACACAAAGAGCCAGCAGGAACATATCCCCTACCGTTTTAATGATTATCTTGAACTTCTGGACTGGACGAGCCGACATATTCACACTGCAAAGACTCCAGCAATGGATGAAAAGTTGCCACCCATGTTAAAACAACTCGGTATTCCACACGAACGCTGGATCCACAACTGCAGCCACCTTGAAACTAATTTTTTCCACGTTATAGGTACAGTTAGTGCTATCAAGCGCTATTGCCGGCATTTAAATCTTCGCACTGTGCATGGTATTTGTGCTTGTAGGCACAGTTTTCCTGAAAATTTGGGCGGCGATTTCTAATTGATTCGATTTCTAACTAGCTAGAAACTAAAAATAGTGATGAAGGAATTAAGCTGAACTGAGGTTGGTATGCTCAAAATTGGTTATTTATGGCTTCAATTTCACAGCTAAAATCTGTGCCCATGCTCTGAAACATCAATCCTTTGTTACATTTAACTATCCAAACCTGATATCAAACTAAAATTCGCAGGAATTCATTGTAATAATGCGGCAAAAATCGCAAATAATTTAACATTTTCGTATAGATGAGAAATACGGATTAAATTATATTTGTCCCATAACTGTGGATGGCAAGTTTTGACGAAATGGTGGATATGGATGGCACATAGCATGTTTCCATTACTGTCGTTGGTATGTTTTGACAACAATATGAATATGGATGGCCTGAAGCAGGCTGTGAGTGAAAACTAGCAGCCTGCCACTAAAGGTTTATGGCGTATATGAAGACTGGCAGTCTGGTCTACGAATAAAACGGATGGGTTGAAGATGTTTCTTAATAATTGCTCAAGCTGCAGGCCGTTGCTGCTCTAAAACTCTGCAAGGGATCATTTGTTCTGTAAGGCTACGATTTAACAAATCTTGCGCTGCTGGTGTACATTTGCCGCATTGGCTACCCACACCCAAGCATTGTTTCATCTCGCGCATAGAGCACATACCTTCGGCCACTTTTTGGCGGATGGTTTTGTCAGTGACTGCTTTACACACACAGATATACATAGAGTTTCCGATTTGGCATGTTGAAAACACCGATATCGTA
Organism: uncultured Cellvibrionaceae bacterium; assembly: GCA_964537795.1. Classification (GTDB taxonomy): domain Bacteria; phylum Pseudomonadota; class Gammaproteobacteria; order Pseudomonadales; family Cellvibrionaceae; genus Cellvibrio. Next base: position 5,293 of record CAZICR010000001.1, read on the forward strand.
ATCTAATTAAGAATGGTTATCAATAGTGAAATGCAAATATCGATTTATTTTTGATCACCCGAATAGTCCCAATCTCAAACTGGCAATATTCGGGTTCATACTCAAAACCAAATCAACAACGTCGATTAATGGCTAGCATCGTCCTGCATCGCTTCTAACAGCGTTTCTTGCAGCTCGACAGGCCCAATCACGATGCCTGGTTCATCTGCATGCGGGAAAATCGCAATTGACAACTCATCACCATCCAAGCCGGTGGTCCATTTATCAATCCAGGTACTAATGTCGACGGCCTGAGCGGTACAATTTGCCCAATCACCTTCAATCCAGAGCTGCGCAATTTCGGCATGAGGCCAAACAGGAATGCAGCGCTCGTCTTCAGCGGTAACCAGCACAAAACCTTCTTCATCGGTCAGGATCCAAATTTTCTCCAGATCGGCGACTGCATTAATAAAATAGTCGTAGCGCTGTTCAGCATCCAGTTGGGTGACTTTTTTCAGTTCATCTGCGGTCAGTGCGTATTCCATTGTATTACCTTCTCTTGGTGTCTATATAATTGCGCTATGATGACCGAAAGCGGTGATTTCGCCTAGAGTTTTGTCATTGGTTCAGCAGATTGAACTCAGTTTATGCCAAAAAATCGACAACCTAAGGTGCTATCGGATTACGGAGCTGGCAACAGATGTTCAGCCAACAACAAAAGCAAAGCATATCGACTCCCTTTGGCAAGGGTCACCAGCAATAAAAATAGCCAAGGCCGCATTTTTAGTACACCAGCCATAATGGTAAGCGGATCTCCAACCACGGGTAACCAACACATTAATAATGACATCGGCCCCCAGCGCTGAAACCAACCTTGCGCCCGTTCTAATTGCTCGGCACTCACTGGAAACCAGCGTTTATCTTGAAAACGCAAGAGCTGGCCACCAAGCCACCAGTTAAAACATGAACCCAATAAATTACCACTGGTTGCAACCAGCCATAACCACCAAGGATTAAACCCCTGCCACCACATGGTTGCAAGCACCACCTCCGAACTGCCAGGTAACACGGTAGCAGAACTTAGCGCACTTAAAAACAATAATACCCAAGGCCAATTTGCCATCTAAAACGTCCAATACACTTACTGATCAACTAACACTTACGACTAGATTAATTTCACGGCAAAACGGATCCAGAAAATCCATAACACAACGCAACTGGCCAGAAACAAATTAAACCGTTGCCGTACCTGGTTCGAGGTTAAATGGACCACTGCATGTAACAATCTAAGCATAACAAATATCGATGCCAATAACACAAACACTAAATCAGCCAACCCAAAATGCAATACAAACAGCACTGCAAACATAAAAAGCATTGGCATCTGAAACTGATTGTCAAAGTTACGACTAGCAGTTATTACCCGCTCGTTTGCTCCGGCAAGTTCCATTGTTCGAAAGGCTGATATGTGAATTTCTTTATTGCGGGCTGCCGCGAATCGGCGACGTCCCATAATCACCAGAATGACACTGATGAGCAATACCTGCAGCACGACTGTTAATACTAAAAATTTTTCCATACAACCTCCATTCAAGCGGCCATTAAAGTAAAACATTCTGCAATCAGACACAATCAAAACAGCCATAAGCTGGCAAAATGTTAAACCGCGGAAATAACATAGCAAAATGTAATTCATTATAAGGCTTGCATGCTTAACAAACGACAGCTCATTGCTTCACTGTCAAAAACAAGCATCACCCTCAACCATTGTTAATACAGGCCATCCATAGTTAACGAAAAATTCCATGACCTTCGCACCATGCTTTTCAACTGAAGTTTATTGATTGATGGATGGCCTGTATTTAGCGACGCATCTTTGTGGCATTTTGTGAAACAAGTTTCATTTTCTGCCATTCTCAATACAGGCCATCCATTGTTAATGAAAAATTCAGTGACCTTCGCACCATGCTTTTCAACTGAGGTTTATTGATTGATGGATGGCCTGTATTTAGTCACGCTATCGCGTATTCATTACAGGACCATATTTGTCACTGTTTTGACGCAAACTTATGTAACTATAAGGCTATAAAATGATGGGTGGCTTGCTTTGGAACTCGAGCGGCAATTGATATACTGCCGCACGCGTTTTTAGAAGAGAATCCCGATGGCTCAGTTGTATTTTTATTATTCGGCAATGAATGCCGGTAAATCGACCTCGTTACTACAAAGTGCTTATAACTATCAGGAAAGAGGCATGCATACCGCCATCTTTACCGCAGCACTGGATGACAGGTTTGGGATTGGCAAAGTCAGCTCGAGAATAGGACTGGCGATGGATGCTCAGCTGTTTGACGATGAGTTGGATTTTTTCCAGGCATGCAGCAATTTAAAACTACAGCAGCAACTGGATTGCGTACTGATTGACGAAGCACAATTTTTGTCAAAGCAACAAGTCAAACAACTGACAGACGTGGTTGATCAGCTTAATGTACCCGTGCTGGCATTTGGTTTAAGAACAGATTTTCTCGGCGAAACTTTTGCCGGTAGCCAGGCTTTATTAGCTTGGGCTGATAAGCTGGTTGAACTGAAAACCATCTGCCATTGTGGCCGTAAAGCAAATTTTGTCGTGCGGTTGGATCAGCATGGTAAAGCCGCCACCACTGGCTCACAAGTGCAAATTGGTGGCAATGACAGTTATGTATCGATGTGCCGTGCTCACTTTAAGGAGTTAGTCTGGCAAGCTGAATAAAAGGATCAATGAATGCGGCTGTTATATGGCGTGCAGGCAACAGGTAACGGTCACATCAGCAGAGCCAGAGCAATGGCAAAACAGCTGCAACATCATGGCGTAGAAGTCGACTTTTTGTTTAGTGGCCGCCCTGCGGATCAGTTATTTGACATGCCATGCTTTGGTCGCTGGCAACATAGACGCGGTTTAACTTTTGCGAGCCGCGCTGGTCGGATTGATTATTTACGAAGCCTATGTCAGGCCAATCTACGCCAGTTATGGAGTGATATTCAAACGCTCGATACCCGCGGCTATGACTTAGTGATCACCGATTTTGAGCCCGTCACCGCTTGGGCAGCTAAACGCCAAGGAACACCAGTGTTGGCGCTCGGCCACCAATATGCATTTTTGCATGCGATACCTTTGCAGGATGATTCCTGGTTTAGCCGCCAGGTTTTTCGTCACTTTGCGCCTTCTGAGCAACATATTGGTCTGCATTGGCACCATTTCAATATCGAGCAAACCAACGGCTCAGCTATAGCACCACCCATCATTGATTTACCGGACAGCCTCCCATCCACAGATCCAAACCGGGTATTAGTCTATTTACCCTTTGAAGATCCAACAGCGGTAAGGCAGTGGTTGTTACCGCTCACAGGCTATCAGTTTGATATTTACGGCTGCACCGGTATGAAAGGTCGCCAGCAACAATTAAATTTTCATCCACCCTCGGTCAACTCATTTAAACAACATCTGGCAGCTGCAGGAGCCGTGTTGAGTAATGCAGGCTTTGAACTCATTAGTGAAGCCCTGCAATGGCAGAAAAAAATCATGGTCAAACCGTTACAAGGTCAAATGGAACAAGCCTCAAATGCACTGGCATTAAATCAACTGCATTTGGCGCATAGTCAGCAACAGCTAAACACGGACAACATCAGAACTTGGTTGCAAGGACCCGACGCGGCTTGCCAGGTGCAATATCCGGATGTCGCAGCAGAGATTTGTCGTCAACTGCTCGCAGGCAGCGGTTTTGATAGTAAAAAATTGTGGTTACAGACATCTTTTAAGCAAAAGCAGCCGTAATTTTTGCAGGTGAGCCAGCAGAGCTTGATAGGACCATCACTAGCGCACAATATCTGTTTTAGTATCGCAAAACCCAGCATGAGCATGGCTGGCCATTTTAACAACTTTTAGCACTTTATGGTGCGCAATAAACATAGGTGGCCATTTATCGCCCTGGTCATTTCTACCCCTCCTCAAGCAGAAACATAATCTAGCTCTCCATCTTCAGTTAAATCATGGCTGGCCTGTCGTTTAGGCCAGCCTGTTTAAACCTTATTTACTAAAAGGTGAACGCACATCGGTCAAGCTGAACAATTGCGATGGACGATTCAGTTGCTGGCCACCATCTCTGGAAATCGGGATCCACGGTAATTGACCGCGACCAATAGATGGAGAAATACTAAATACATCAAACGGGAATGACAGATAAAAGCCTTTGGTAAAGCTGCCTTCACCGTATTCTTTGGCCGATAAGTTGGTTTTAGTGGCATAAGCGCCGACCACAATACCACTGTCAAAACGACGACTGAAATCCACAGTCACACCATGATCTTTGGCCAGATAACGACCAGCACTGATTCTTAGCATGACATCTTCAATAAATTCAGGTTGCCAGTAGGCAGTGACATGTCCGGTCAGAACCCGGTAATCAAACAAACCAAAAGTACTATTGTAATCCCGTTGTCCGACATAGTTCAGATCAACCCCCACAGCCAGCCTTGAATCAACCGGTCGATAGAGCACTTCTGCACCACCACCGCTGTACATAGTTTCTAGCACACCGGCATAGGCTTGGGCATACCAATCTTTTTGCAGATCGGACTTCCATAAACCAAACAAATTTTCCAAAGCTACATCATTGCCTTGTACATATTCCCGCACCAAGGTTCTCACCCGGGGAACACCAGTTTCAAAAACATCCCGGGTAAATTTAAACTCATCAAAGTTAGTGAGCAGATTCACTTTCACCGTTGAATTTAGTGACCAATTGCTATCGAGGTTATAACCGGCACTGAGCAATGCACCGCCCTGGTACATATAAAACCGTTCGGGACTGCCAAAGGTTTGGATCCAAAATAAGTCAGCGTTGGTGTAAAAACCGGAATTATCGACAATCATGGCCCAGTCGCTGTTGACCGGTGCCGGGTGTTGCCGCGACACCGCCGGTGTTAACTGCGCATCCAAACTGTCCCTACGGGCAAAATGGACAAACTTATCGGCATCAATCACGGTCTCAACCATCGGAATAGCACCAGAAATTTCTGTCACCCGATAGCTTTTGACAGTCTCAGGTAATTCCGTCGCCAGCACCCTGCCAATCCGGTTGATAAACTCATCCTGATTACGATAATTCAGCGAATACCCCTGCAGAATAACCGTATCCGGCAGCAACTGATATTTCTGCACCACAAAACCGGCTTCATAATACAGCTTATAGCTAAGGTCAAACCTATCCACTTGCTTAGTCGCAGCAGGCAATTGATCCGGCACCAGTCGCGGCGCTGGTGCAATTTTGATCTGACTGGCAGTATGGAAGTTAAAGCGATAATTGACGCCAAAGCCCATGGTGTTGCCACGTTGCCGACTCAGGGTTAAATCCAATTGGTCGTTATAACGATAAACCGCCGCGTAGTTCCAGGCGCTATCCTGTTTCAGCACGCCAGCCCGGTCAAACTGATAGGTATTGCTATCATATTCCAACTGAAGTTTTAATGGCTGCCATGGCGTCTGATATTCGAAACCACCATAGATAGCGGCAGGGCCTTTAAAAAAACGTTGGGTATCAAAACCACCGCCGCTGCCACGAAAGCCACGGGGTCTTTTACAAAAACGATCGGCCAGCTCACAAAACGGATTATCGATATTGCCACGATTGCCAAGATAACCCCAGCCGATACCTAAATGCAGATCAAGATCGCCCCAACGCTTCGCCAGTGCAACATACTCACTTTCGAAAAAACCAGTGCCGCCAAAGTCCCTGAAACCAGCCGAAACGGCCGGTAACCAGGCCGACTCCTGCCACAGCCTGAATTTAACATCGATGCCTTTGTCTTTGAGCGTCTGATCGCCAGAAAAGCCAGGGTCCGCACTATATAAACGGGTACGAACATCGGTATAACGGACTGTAGTTTCCATCCAGGGAAATAACTGCATTGACGCAGTCCAGAAACGGTATTCCTCGTTATCGCGATAGCCAAGGCTAAAATCACCTTCAGCGTTCATCCGGGCGGTTGGCATCTGGATCAAGCCAACACCACCCTGATTGAGCTGGCTATACACTGGCATAGGTGCCAGTTCAACATCAGCCCAAGCCGACTGACAGGCCAGCGTTAACAACGACCAACGCAATACTTTCACTTGATACCACTTCATTATTTATACACTCTGGATTGCAGCAATTGCAGTAGTTGCTGGTTGAGATCTTGCCATGGTTCCGGTAACCATTTGGCAGGCACAGGCACGAATAACAAACTACCCGGTGGTAATTGCTGCAAATGACGATTCCAACTGGCAACAGGTAATTGAATGGCAGCAGCACCGGCTTGTAACCAATAAACCTCATCAATGCCACTGTGATCAATACCATGTGCTTGCGCTACATATTGATAAGCCAAAGTACCCGCTTTATGTTCCACAAAGGCATCACCACCTAAACCGGTCAGGGTGATAAAACCAGGTCGCCGTTTGGCTTGCAATAGGTACATACCGGCATCAAGTTTAGGGTTAAACTCAGCTCGGGTCCGGCTCAAATCTGGGTCCAGCGCGAGTGGTAGCGGTTGGGCCAGTCGCCAGTTGGCTAATTGACTGTGTAACTGCATAAAATTCGCAGCCACCAGCGGTTGTGCATGCCAGTGAATGCTTAATAAACGTAATTGTTCCAGTACCGCAACACGCAACTGCTCAGACGCCACTATCTGGTCAGGGTCAAGCTTATATAAGCGCGCAGTCGGCCAGTACACACTGATATCACTGCTGGCTGTTAACAACACTTCAGCTAAGCGCGGTTGTTGGAAAAAACCATGCTGCTGGCCATTAAATTCCACCAGCACTGCGGGCGATTGCGCTTGCAGAGCGGCGGTCACAAACAAACAGAACCCAGCCAGGCAACGGCGATACACAGATAAATTAGGACGCACTCTGCACCTCAGCTGGCAATAATTTAAAAGCGCTACTGATATGGGTCAACTTCATCACAGGCGCAAAGGCTGCGGCTTGTTGCTGGCTTTGCAACAAACGCCCACTCCGACGTTCAAACCAAAACTGATTGATAGCAGTACTCTTGTCGGCAAAGGTTACTTCTTCCTGCACCAATACGGCATCAAACTGCTGTTGCAGTAATTCCAATGGAACAGCTTCAATGCTGATAATGACCAATTTTTGTAACTGCCCAGTTTGTGCTGGTGCTGACCAGTCTAACAGCCGTTCAAACTGATCCCCTACCTGAATTTGCGCCAAGGGTTTTGATAATGGATCTACCCCTTGATTCACACTTGCCGCTAAATCTAACGCAAAACCTGTGGTTTTCACCAAACGGCCTTGTTGCAAAATGAGTAAAGCCCGATCCGCCGAAAGCCATTTCTGTTGGCCCCGCTCATCATAAGCCAGCACTAACACTGCCTGTGGCAGACTTCCCACCTTGGCATACAAAGAGTCGTACGGCCTTTTTGCCAGGTCGGCACGGCTTAGTTGCACATCAGCTGGCGGAAAAAACACATAGCTGAGCGTATCCTGATAACCTTTGGTGGTTCCAGAGCATTGACTTAACAAAGGCAAACAGGCCAATAACAGCCAGCGGGCAGAAATGAGATTGGAACAGCAGCTGCGCAAATTTTTATCCTTTCTTTGCACCTAAACAATTGAAGAATACCCTATTTCCGGCTAATTGTTGAGTGTTGTTTTGCCTCAGGTTGCCCCAGGTACAACTACAGCACGGCAGAAAATTCAGGCTCAGACTCGAGGTGTAATAGCCGACACTGTGTGGAGCGATCATCTGCAGACCGGACTCAAGACCAAGCCATGACGGACGACTCGACGCTTGATGTCTAACGGACATGATGGGTAAAGGTTGTGATGAGGCAGAAGACGTGTTGGACTGCCGCTGCGCGTCGAGTCCAACCTACAGTTCAGTGAAAGCAACCTACTGATTTATATAACATAACCTGCAGGTCAGACTTGCCACGACGTGCGGCACGGCTTGTCGGGGCAATCATGGTGGATAATGCTTTTCACAAGCAATGTTGGACTGCCGCTGCGCGTCGAGTCCAACCTACAGATCTGTGAAAGCAACCTACTGATTTATATAACATAACCTGCAGATCGGCGGGGCAATCTAACGAGTGGCATCCAAGCTAGTGAAAATTTGCCATGACTCAAGCAAAAAAAAAAACCGCCAACGGCGGCTTTTTGTCACGACCCTACCATTATTTAATGGTTGGCGCGTAAGTAAAGGTGACAGGTACAGAAACAGTGCTGGTGTTAGTGCCAGTACCAGTAACTGTTACAACTGAAGTAGTACCAACACAAATATTGTTTACTACAGGATCTGTACCGTTACAAGTTGGCAGTTTAACAGGTGGCTTCTCAACAATAGGCGCATTCTCACTACGATTGTTAGCAACAACAGCAGTTAAAATACCAGCAGCAATAGCACCAGCTATGATAGAACCAGTTGCGATACCACCGATAGCACCTAAACCAGCACCTGAAGCACTAGCACCTGAACCAGCAGCACCTTGCTCTTCCTGCTGCGCATTTACTGAAAACGCCATGGCTAATGCCAGACCAAAAACAGCGACTTTTTTCATTCCGTTCTCCTTGTGAAAAAAATAAGGCTGATTATCGCCAGCATTTGCTGAAATTACAACCTAAAAAAACAAATTACAGATAGTCACTGTTGTAACTGCGATAAATCAGCAACAGGTACAAATTCTCAGCCTACCTTGACCTGCTCCAGCATCGATTGTTGCTGCTGGCGCCAAACTAAATCACAGTTATCATCGGTCGGATTAAAGCCGGTCGGCGCATCCAGCATCAACTGGCGCAGAGTGTCAATTTGATAACTGGCACAAGCAATTTCCAACTGACTTAATAACATCGACATTTCTGGCCAGCTTAAAAACACCTCAGAGGCAGTTTTAATGCGCGGATGTTTGGTCTCTTGCTCAGAACCGCCAATCAGTAGCTCTTCATAGAGCTTTTCACCAGGCCGCAAACCGGTGACTTTAATTTCAATATCCCCATCTGGATTGGCTTTGGTTTTTGGCGCTAAGCCCATCAGATGGATCATTTTCATCGCTAGATCATAAATTCTGACCGGCTCGCCCATATCCAGCACAAATACATCGCCGCCCTGACCCATAGCTCCGGCCTGGATCACCAACTGCGACGCTTCAGGAATGGTCATAAAATAGCGGGTTATATCTTCATGAGTCAGCGTAATAGGGCCACCAGCTTTAATTTGTTTACGAAAGAGCGGCACTACTGAACCAGAAGAACCCAATACATTGCCAAACCTGACCATACAAAACCGGGTTTGCTGCTGACGGCGTGCCAAGGCTTGCAACACCAACTCTGCCAGGCGTTTAGTGGTGCCCATTACGTTGGTTGGCCGCACCGCTTTATCGGTAGAAATCAGCACAAAGTTTTTTACACCACAGCTAATTGCCGCCTCAGCGGTACGCCAGGTGCCAAACACATTATTACGAACCGCTTCAACCACATTAAATTCGACCAGTGGCACATGTTTATAAGCCGCCGCGTGATACACAGTTTCAACCTGATAACTTTGCATCACCTGCAGCAGCCTGTCACTGTCTTGCACTGAGCCCATCACTGGCAACAACAGCACATCCAAATTCTGGCTTTTAATTTTTTGCGTCAGTTCTTTATCAATTTCATACAAAGAAAACTCTGACATTTCATACATCAGCAGCGCCTTTGGACCTTGTTGCAAGATCTGCCGACATAACTCAGAGCCAATAGAGCCACCAGCGCCAGTCACCATGACCACTTTATTGCTGATATTGGCCGTTAACAGACTTTGAATTGGCCGCACCGGATCCCGACCGAGCAAATCTTCAATCTTGACGTCCTGCAGTTCATCAATTTTCATCTTGCCTTCGACGATATCCGTCATACCCGGGATCGTCAGCACCGGCACGCCCAAAGGCTCCAGCCGGTTTAAAATTTCAGCCCGCACCGAGCGTGAAGCCGATGGCAATGCTAATAACACCCGGCTGATGGCATATTGTTCCATCACCAGATTAATTTGCGCTGGCGAATAGACTCGCACATCTTTGATCATCACGCCGTGTAAAGATGGATCATCATCCAAAAAGGCCACAGCCCTAAACTCAACACTATTTTCCAGCGCCAATAACAACTGCCGGCCACTGGCGCCAGCGCCATAAATCAGCACCTGGTGATTAAATTTACGTTCCCTGGCATGCACTAAAGCGCGCAACGCCAAGCGCGAACCGCCAATCAGCATCAGCGCAATAAACATATAGTTCAGCATGCTGGAGACGGTTAAATGTAGGCGGAACAATTGATTAGCGATAAACAAAAACATACCGGAAAACATCACGCCCGACACGACGGCCAGTAACGCATGCGAGCCGATAAACCGGACCACAGCCCGGTACAAGCCTAACTTGATAAATGCCAAAATAGTGCCAGCAAATACTGGCACAAAAAACAGATACAAATTATCGGTGCTTAAGATCAGCTCTCTGGCACTGCTAATTGAGATAGCAACAGATACCGCTAAAAATAACAACACCACATCGATAGTGACAGAAACAAAACGTTTCCTAAATCGTGACATGGTTAAAAAGCGGCTGAAATATTTACTAAAAGACAGACTGATTAAATTCAAACAATACTCCTTGCCACAACAAACCCGGTATCAACAAAGCATCAGCTCAGCGCTGAATGCGATCACCGGCGCCCTTGCCTGCCACGGTTTGCAAAATATATTGAAAATACGCCTTTAATGTCAGTTGCGCCAGCATGCGGGCATCCGTTTCAGCCAGTAACACCGGCGTCGACATATCTATTTCATTCACCTGGGCCAAACCGGTAATGCCTGGGCGATAGGTAAATACACCACGTTGTTGCCGCTCATGAATAAGCTCTTGCTGATTAAACAAACAAGGCCGCGGGCCAACAAAACTCATGTCACCTTTGAGCACATTCCATAACTGTGGTAACTCATCCAGTTTGCTGCGCCGTAAAAAACCACCAAATGGGGTAATAGCATCAGCACTGGCTAAATGCGTGGCTACTGAAGCGGTGTCAGGTTTCATGGTGCGAAACTTGACTAAGGTAAATGGTTTTTGCTGGCGACCAACCCGAATCTGCCGGAAAATAGGTGAGCCGGTATCAAACAAACCAATCAAAGTAAGTAGCACTAATAGCGGAAATCCCAGCACTAAACCGGTAAAAGCCAGCACTATATCTAACAATCGAATCAAAGTTGCACTCCTAAAGCAATGGCAGCAAGCTGCATGGCGGCGAGTTTGCCAGAGCCGCCGCACAAGTGCAAACTGGAAAGTGGCCACGCGCTGAAAAAGTCGATTTCTGCTGCAAGCAGCGCTATTATTCCGCTTGTGGTGCTGAAGCCTGGCTGAACTGATGGATATCCTGTGCCATGCGTTGCATGATGCTGCGGCGCAAGTATTTGCTGACAAATACACTGCGGTCCACCTGCGTCAATGCTAAAGAGTCCAACGCAAGTTTTGCAGAATCATGGTTGCCAGGCGCAAATACAGCTGCGTTTGGCACTTCACGTCGGATAAATTCGGCCGCATAACCAGCCACCCCTGCCAATACCGGTTTACCAGTGGCAGCATATTCAAAAATTTTCGACGGTAGAACCTTTTCAAAAGCAGGTAAATCATTCAGATGCAAAAATAATACATCAGCTTTTTGGTACTCAGCCAACAACTGCTGCCGATTCACCGGTGGCAACATTTCGACATTCGGCAGTCGTTGCAGTTGTTGCTTTAATAACAAACGACGTCCACCATCACCAATAATACGAAAATTTACATTTGGTAACAGTTTGGCTAATTCCGGCAGGATATGATGCATGCCCTGACCTTCTCCGATATTGCCAGCATAAAGCACGCGTAAGGGTAAAGCAGGAGTAGTTTGTGCGAGTTGGGTTAGCGGTGTGGCAAAAGTATCATCTATACCATTGGTATAAAAGCGATAGTCTGCTTGCGGATAACGATTGGCAAAATAATTGCTAAAACCTTCAGAAACCAGGTTGATGCGCTGGGCAGCGCCAAAAGTATATTTTTCCACTGCCGCCACAATGGGCTTTGTCAGCAATAATTTCTTGCTGGAGAACACATCATTGATGGTATCTAGGAAAATGTCGCGAATATCCAGATACAAAGGCGCAGCTTGTTTTTTGGCCACGCGGGCACCCAAAAAGGCAGTAAACAATCGCGATGAAGTAGCAACCACTACATCATAGTGCTGCGTTTTGGTCAGTCGCCGCGCTTGAAGATAAAAACTGATAAAGGATTTTATTTGATCAAAAATACCGCTTTTGTGCCGTGGTAAGGCACAGCGATGAATTTGTAAATTACCCTGCTGTTCAAATGCAGGCGCATCTTCGCTAAAGGAAGCATAACGATTCGGCGCTGTGGTTAGCACTGTAACTGCCAAATCTGGTAGCTTTATTAACTCATTCACCAGCGCAGTGCAGCGGAAAGAACCGGCGCATAAATCTGGTTGATAATAAAACGACAACACTAAAATTTTCTTCAACACACCATCTCTACTGAAGGCAGAGCAACAGTTGTTGCTCCGCAGTTATAAATTTAACCAACAACATTTTATTCGGTACACTGACTCCAAACCCCGGAAACCATTGACTGTCGCTCACCACAACTGGTGCCGAACTGGTCAGCTTGATTGGTTCTGCAGTTGGCAAGATCAACAACAACTCAGTTGGCGTTAGCTGCTGTACCTCCACTTTTGGATGTAAAAACCAACGTGCCTCTGCACTGTCAAAAGCCCCTGTTAACTGGTCAATAATCTGCAAGCTAGTAGCGGTTGCGTTGACTGTCCGTAAATGAGTCACCGGATGTTTTAACCTGTGATAACCATCATGGCAAGCACGAATATTGACCTCTTGCTCATTCTGATTGGCATTCAATAACTTAGCATAAGCGCGCCGCGCCACCCGAAAACCACTCCAAACCTCGGAAGAGTCCAGTCCGTTAACCAGCACTGTGTTATGCGCACAAGTCTGCCGCTGATAAAGCCGCTCAGCACTGACGCCATATAAAGAAGTGCCGGAATTCACCAAGACACGTTGTAAGCCAACCGACCACTCCAGACTTAAGGTATCGGCATGGGCATGACCAGGTAAATAATCTGGCCCCACCGCCGCATGGTCCAGAATCAACATATGGCGGGGAAAACGAACACGGCTATAACCGCTTGCTGGCAGTGTTGTTAACTGCGTTGTGGGTTCAGTAATCGCTGGCAAGCCCAGTTGTTGCGCATACTGACTCAATTGCATTGGTGTGGCAGCAATGCCAAAAGTGCTGTCATTAAAAAAGCTGACTTGTTGATCAGGATGGATCATAGCACCAAGCCAATGCAGGGCTGTTGTTGCCACCTCAGACCAGACTGGCAGTTGCGCTGCCAAACTTGGGTTGGCAGTGATCTGGGCTAACTGAATTAAGTCCAGCAGATCCCACAGCAGAATACAGTGATACATAGGCGTTAGTTCAAAATGACCGCCATCTTGCAAAAACTGTTCAGGAATTTCCCGCGCCAGCAACTGCAAACCCAGTTGCAAATAACGTTCTGCCGCCGGGCCTTGTAAAAAGCAGCCGACAAACACCAGCGCTTTGGCATTGGCAAACAAGTGATTGCCCAGAATATGAAATTCCAGCTGTTTACTGAGCGCTTCAGCCTGGCGGGCAATACTTTGCACTATAGCTGCATCGTCAATCGCACTGCGGCGATACCACTTTATCCAGTTCACCAACCGCAGGGATAGCGGATAAGGCTCCCAGCCGTTGCCCGCTACCGGCGGATTTTCTGCGATCCAGCGTTTTACCAGCGCTAACTGCCAACTGCAACGTGACAAGCTATCAATGGCATTTAAGTCATCAAAATAATGCAGGTTATACAACCATAACTTGGCAAAAGCCGGATCATTCCAATCCGATGCTTGCCGGATAGTCGCTGGCAGATTTAAATAACAAACCTCAGCCTCGCCGCTCAGGCTTGGCGCCAGCACTTCCGGCCCCTGCCAGCACCAGGTCTCTGCACCGAGCAAATATTGCTCAGCAGATAAACGGCGTAGCGGCAGCAGCTTATAGCGCAAGCGATACCAAATTTGCTCAAAACGCAAAGGCCGAACGGTATGGTACAACCTGCTCAGTTTTTTTCGCTGTGTTGACATCAAAGGCATAGCTCAGCCCTGCTGACTACGCAGCAACTGTGCAATTTCAATGGAAACCCTTGCTACTTCAAAAACTTCTGCCACCGGAATGGGCGCTGCTTTACCTTGCTGTATCGCTGACAAAAACGCAGCGCAACAAGCAGCCTGCCCCTTGTCTTGTCGCCATAGATTCATTTTGCTAAAACCAGGCCAACCATAGCCGGTTAATTTGCGGAAGTTATCCAGCTGTAATACCCGACCAGCGGCAAAAATTTCAATCCGCTCTTTTGGCAGACTCGCCGCACCATTGGCGAAATAGTGAATAGTGCCAAAAGAACCATCGGCAAAACCCAGCATAATGGCCGCTTTATCTTCGGTGATGGCTTGATGCGGGTTATCTCCCATCCGGCGCGCCTGCACCGATACAATTTCACTACCCGCCAGATAACGCATCAAATCAATAAAGTGACAAGCTTCACCGATAATGCGGCCACCACCAACCTGCGGATCCTGCGTCCAGTGATCAGCAGGAATGGCTCCGGCATTCATCGTCATAATAAATGACTTAGGTTCCTGCACTGGTGCCAGCAAAGCCTTCATTTTTTGCACTTGCGGCGAAAAACGACGGTTAAAACCAACCATCAATAAGTTTTTACCTGCATTTTGCTGATACGCCTGTTCCACTTCAGCCAGCTCTGCAAGGGTAATTGCCAGTGGTTTTTCCACAAACACATGTTTACCAGCAGCCAGCGCTTTGGCAACAAAACGGGCATGACTATTGTGCTGGGTCACCACCACCACGGTATTTAAGGCCGGGTTATTGATCAGGGCATCGGTATCTGTGGTGGCTTCGGCAAAACCACCTTTACTACCATGGATCACGCCATTAATACCACCGGAGGTACTGATACTGTGCAACTGTGCGCCTGCAGCCTTAAAAGCTGGTATCAACACCCTGGCGGCATAATTGCCGGCACCCACAAAACCTAACGCTGGCTGTTGCGAGTCAAAGCTAGATTGCTGCAACGTCACAGTACGGACATGGCGCGGCGCGGTATCCCCCGGATATTGCAGTAAAATACCCAGCGCTGTTTTATCGTCTGTCAGCACCTGATAAGCCGCAGGCGCCTCCTCAAACAAGAATTTATGCGTGATTAAAGCTTCTACATTCAAAGCACCGGCAGCAAGCATATCGAGCACAGCTTCGAAGTTGCGCTGTTCAGTCCAACGGACAAAGGGTAAAGGATAATCTACGCCTTGCTGCTCGTACTCAGGCTCGTAACGACCTGGCCCGTAAGAGCAAGACACCTGAAAGCTCAGTTCTTTTTCATAAAAATCAGCGCGATTTAATTCAAGACCGGTGACACCAACCAGAATAATACGGCCACGTTTGCGGCTCATCCGTGCCGCTTGTGTTACCGGATCATTTGATTTGGTGGAGGCAGTAATAATCACCGCATCGACGCCATGGCCCCGACTAAAGGCCAAGCCAGCAGCAACCGGATCTTCACCGAGGCCAGGATTACAAATTTCGGCACCAAAACTTTGCGCCAGCGCTAATTTACGCTGGTCAAAATCAATCGCCAGCACCCGGCAACCTTGCGCTTTTAACAGCTGTACAGTTAACAGACCAATTAAACCAACGCCGGTCACGACCACGGCTTCACCTAAGGTCGGCGCCGCTAAACGGATCCCCTGCAAACCTATACTGGCAACTACGGTAAAAGCGGCAGTTTCGTCAGACACATTGGCTGGAATTTTGGCACAAAGATTCTTTGGCACCCTCACCACATCGGCATGCGGACCGTTGGATAATACCCGATCGCCCACTTTGAACTGTTGCACACCATGACCAACGGCAGCCACCACCCCAACATTGCAATAACCAAGTGGCAATGGCTGGCCTAATTTAGAACGCACCGCATCCAGTGTCGTTAATAAACCATCCGTTTGCACCTTCTCCAGCACCATCTTGACCTTTTCCGGCTGTTGCCGCGCCTTGTCCAGCAGTGAAGCCTTGCCAAAATCTACCAGCATCCGCTCCGTACCCGCTGAAATCAGGCTGATGCGGGTATCGATTAATAACTGGCCAGAAGAAACCGCCGGCGCCGGTGCTTGCACCACTGAAGTACCGCCTTTGGCGAGGTCCTGAAGAATTTGTTTCATTGATTATCCTGCAAAAAATAAAGCTGCACTTAGCCCCTGCGGGTCAGTGCTTTTTTTTCGTCAACCGAAGGGTAATTGATTAACACCGCTTTGTAGACGCCTTTAAATACAAAGAGGCTACCAGCTGCAACACCAATTATTTTATGTTCATCAATTACTTGTCTGATATGCTCTAGTGAACCAGCGCCACCGAGTACTGTCAGAGGAATACTAATAGCATCACGCACCAAGCGGATAAGTTTTTGGTCAAAGCCTGCCATTTTGCCATCGTTATCAATCGAGTTAATCACGATTTCACCAGCACCCAACCGCTCTGCTTCTTTTGCTAAAGCGACCAAATCGCCTTTAATTTTTTTACCGCCGTTGTACAAATAGACTTCGTAATTACCAAACAAAGTTTTACGAACATCAAACACCACTACCACACTTTGGCGTCCAATTGCCTGCGCAATCTCGGTAATCAGTTGCGGGTTTTCTATAGCAGCCGAGCTTAATGCAACTTTTTCCACGCCCAGGTTGCTGATACGAACTGCCTGCTCAACTGATTTGATGCCACCGCCATAGCAAAATGGCATCCGGCATTCACTGGCCAGATTTTCAATCATTTTATAATCCGGCTCACGTTGCTGACTGGATGCATCAATGTCGAGCACGATCAGCTCATCAACCAACTTTTCGTTGAAAATTTTTACCGCATTAATCGGATCGCCGACATATTTGGCATTTTTAAAGTTCACTGTTTTGACCAGTCCTTTATCGCGGACCAGTAAACAAGGAATAATTCGGGAACGAAGCATAATTATAAATTCGCAAAATTTTTGAGCAGAGTAACACCATTCAGCAAACTCTTTTCGGGGTGAAACTGAAAACCATAGATGTTTTCACGATGAACAGCACAAGCAAATTCGCCCGCATAGTCGGCAACAGCTAACACATCTTCAGCGTGCTGAGAGCTAAAATAATAAGAATGCAGAAAATAGAACCCATGCTCACAGTCGATATCAGCAAAAACGTCCAACTCTTTCTTCACACTGACCTCGTTCCAGCCCATATGCGGAATAGTGGGTTTATGCTGCAGTTTTGTCACATCAAACTTTTTTACCTGACCGGCAATCCAGTTTAGCCCTGGTTGGGTACCTTCTTCACTGGAGCTAGCCATCATTTGCATGCCAACACAGACGCCAAGTACCGGCACTTTTTTAGCTAACACCAACTCATCAAGCGCGGGCCGCATGCCTGAACTCGCTAATTGCGCCATTGCAAAATCAAATGCACCAACGCCGGGCAAAATAATTTTGGAGGCCTGACTTAATTCAGCTGCTGTTTTTGCTGCAATAAAAGGTATATTCAATTTTTTATAAATATTGGCAAAGGCGCTGATATTGCCCAAGCCATAATCCACAATTGCAATCAACGTTTTCCACCTTTTTCTAAGCCGAACATCCGCATCACTTTGGCCCCTAACTCATAAATCCCTTGCTGATTTTTGTAATCCTTATAGGTTTTATTTGGAGCATCGAGGTAACTTTGCAGCTCTTGTACACTGATACCAAGCTTAGTGGCAATGTATTCAAACTCATGCGCTATTTGTTCTTCGTCATAAGCTGGCGATTTCAGCTTTTCTAACGCTTCTTCACGTGTCATCTGGCCTGTCAGGATCAGGCTGGAATACTGTACTTTACGGGTGTCGTAACCAAATTTCTTCGGCAGCCAATAACCTTCATAAAACTTAGTAAAACGTGATTCAAAATGTTTTTGCGCGTAACGCTGATAACCATAGTTATCAACCAGGAACTGGGTCGCCTCTTCTTTGTGATAAGGCATAAAATCCAATGGCCGGATGAGTTTAATGCCACGGATATAAGGCAAATAAACTTTGTGCCAAAGAATATTGGTCACCGGATAATTTTTCAGCGGACGTTGACCGAATTGCTGGTGAATATCGGTTAATTGGCGGGCGTCAGACTGATAATACATCCATTCCAGTGGGTTACGCACACATTCAGTGGAATAGTTACCGCCAGTCAGAATGTAATTCACCTTATATTTCGCCGCAAATTTATACATAGTGGCAAAAAAGGCATGGTCCTGCGGACTGTCAATATGCGAAACACCTGACTTAAAAAATGCCAGTTGCAGATCTTTCATCTCTTCCCAGTCTATTACTTCGGTGTAGAGATCTAGTCCAAGTTTATCCACAATTTTTTCGATGTTATGCACTGCAGTTTGCGAATTCCAACCCGCATCGACATGGAATACTAAAGGACGCAAACCAAGCTTTTCTTTCGCCAGATAGGTCAGATAAGAACTGTCAATACCACCACTCATGCCGATAATACAATCAAAATCTTTGCCTTTACCGGCCGCTTTAATTTTTTCAGCAACCTGCTGGATTTCCACCCAACCTTTTTCATCCGGATGCCACTTAGGCTTAATATCGGTGAAAAAAGTATTACAGTGATCACAAACACCATGGCTATCAAAAGTTATTTTGCTATCGGTGGTGTCCATTACGCAGTTTGTACAAACTAAATTATCAAACATAACTCACCTATTAAAATAATACTGAGCGCAGAAATTAGACACTGAGACATTTTCATCAAACATCTGTAGTGCTTCTGGCGAAGGAATATATGCATCTTTTGACATTTTCAAAGCCTTCTCATACGCTAGCTTTAACCAATCACCTTCTGACAGGTCAACAACAATAATCCTATTCAACATGCAATAAGGCAGAGACTTTATCCAATTTAGTTCTGTTACTGCTACGACTGCATTAGAAAAAATTGCTTCGTATACACTACGAGGTGAAGAGTCACTTGAAGGAATAGATACAGCTAAAACGCATTCAGAGAAAATAGATATCATCCTATCTAGAGTTACTCGTCCGAAATCGTTTATATTCCTACCCTTATCAAGTAATAAAAAAGCATTCCTTTTGTAATCCAAATCAAAAAAAGGATAAATAACACTCAAAGGAATACTTGATTCGATCTGATTAAATGCTGAAAAAATAGCATTCGTTTGATATAAATCAGTTACACCTCGAAAAGATACGACTCCAGCCTTTTCAGATGAAAAACTTCTAGTGCTAAGTATTTTATGCACATCAATACCATTTTGTATTACAACAGCTTTAACTCCTGACATTTTTTCTATTTCATTTTTCATTAAAAGAGAGTCAACAGTAATAGCTTTTGCATATATCAGAGATTTAACAGCAAAAAATTTATAAATAGCAGATTTCTTTGGCCTAACTAAAATTTCACTACCTTGAGGCGTACCTATGACCTTTACTCTCGCTAACCATGCAAGCAAAATATAATACATTGTGTGCGCATGTATCGTTGCATGGAGCATATTTGATTTTTTAAGCAGTGTTCTAAATTTGATAGCTTGAACAGGTAACATTAAAAATCTAAGAGCATTTCTCCACAAATTTGACATCTTTGAGACGGACGAAAACATCAATGAATCGACATTGAAAAGTTCGATAACATTATCATTTGGTTGAATAAGTTTTTTGTAACCTTCACTTTCTATCATATCAGTTACAATACAAAACTCTTCTGATTTAAAGTTTCGCTGGTAAGTTCGAACCCAATCGATGCTGTGGTAACATCTCCCGTTAATTAAAAAAACAATCATACTAAAATCCTAAGTTACTCCGAAAAAAAATATTGATCTATTAAATTCGGCCACATTAAAGAAGAAGAAATTTTCGAAAGTTTTTTATAATCATAAGATGCTAGCAACTCAAAGAAAACATCAAACTCAGGTAAAATTTCAAATGAGTTAATCAAGATTCCAATATTTTCATTCTGAACAAGTTCACTATAATCACCAACTCCTGTACTAATTATTGGTATTACTCCAGCAACGACGTATTCGGAAAACTTAATTGGAGAAGCAACATTATTTGTAGGCTCGTTATTTCTGAGTAAAAAACCAAAATCATATGCTGAAAGTTCAGAAACAACATCAGCTTGCGCCAATTTCTTAAATTCAACTAAATCGCTTCTCAATCCGGCTGCCGAAGTAATTTCACGAGCTTTATCAACATCTAACGTGAAAACTGTAAAACTGAATGAATGTTCTAAATCCTGGTAAGTACGCATAATGTTACAAACAGAATCGAAGCATTGCCATTCACTTAAACCACCGGAGTATACGAATTTAATTAAATTGCTTTTTCGCTGCACCTTTTTAATAGAGCTTTGAAAAGGCGCAACTCCACAAGGAATTACTTTTACCAATCGCTCTCCATAATGTTCCGTTAGGTAGCGCTTCATTTTATTTGAAACACAATGAACACGATCTGCAGCGTTAAATACAAAAAACTCTAGTCCGAAACAAATATTCTGCTTAAATTTTGAACGACCTTTGGTTTTTAACTCGTAAGGAAGTATACCCCGAAAATCGAATGTTATTTTCCATTTAGAAAAAAATAATTTTTTGAGTAAGAAAATTTTAATGAAATCAAAAACACAGCGGACATATACATTCTCAACTCGAGCTTTATTTTTAAAGAAAAATGAGATGAATGAATCGGCTCTTATTGAATAACGATAACACGAAGCATCGTATTCAAACTCGTTAAGAATTAAAACATAATTATCCCCTTCAAGGTTCATTACAATTGGGAAAACCTGTGACTCTATGATCTGTTTTTTATCAGTTTTCGATGCTATAAAAATGTTCAAGTCAAACCCCTTACAAACGATAATGCATATGCAACGTTAATGAAAACCATAAAAATTATCACAAAAAGCGAAACTCTATAATTAAAACCCTTTGCCTGGATAAAAATTAAAGCAAACAATTGGTAAATAAGATCCACTTTAGAATTCCTACCTCCAAGAAATTTGACTCCATAGACAAGAACTGTTGAAAAACAAATTGAAAGTGTTAAAACATCAGTGATATAAAAATTTCTGCGTATCCTGATAATAAAGTTCCATAACGCGCCCACAAACAATGGTAAAATTAAAAAGTTATACAAAAAAGCAGCGATCACCTCAAGAAAATCAATTTCAAAACCCTTGTAAAAGTTATATTGTTTTGAATCAAAAAAAATGGTCACATATGAAGTAAAAATCGGGGTTATCAAAAACTTAGCACTACCTAAAACCAGGCGCTCAAAGAAAATTGCTGCAAGATTCAGAATGTCAATCTCACCAGAATAGAGCTCACTCTCAGAAACTATGAGTGAATCAGCTCCATCTAATGCAGACAAGTCATCCTCGCTTAGCATTAATAAACGCCTGAACGAACCAATAACTACATCTTCAAAGAAAAATAGCGAAAGAACTGAAAATACAGCTAATAAGGATAGAAGGTAAAATATTTTTTTTCTAGACCATAAGTTAACCAAGCAAAATAGAGACACTGAAAATAAATATATATATACGTAAAAAGATCTTAACTTGAACAATATAAGAACAAGAAATAGTAAGAAAAATGCATTAATGATATTTACTCTATTCAAGAAATAATTAGTAAAGAAAACAACATACACCAAGACAAAAAGAACCAAGGTATCCCTCAAAAAAGATACTGGAACAAAATAAGAAATAGGAAAAAAAAGAATCACAACTGCAAGAAAATAGCTCATATCAGTCAAAGGAAAAATTTCATGTTCAGTTGATATTCTAAAACTACCAATAATTAGGAATGCAGCAGCAAAGTATATAACTAAGTTTTGTAGCACAATGAAAAATGAGCTGTATTCATTTACCCCAAATAAATAAGAGTAAGGAAAATACAATAGAATATGTACAATCTTTCCTTCTTCAAAATATGTGCTGAATAACTGACCATCGGCACCATTACTCAAGAAATCACTCAATACTAATTGGAAAGCTGCTGAATCTGAGCCATAAGAAAAAATTAAAAAATCGTTAAAACTAGAAGAGTTGTAATAATAATAAAACGCAAAAACAAGATGTGAAAAAATACTGACTACCAGTACTTTCACATCAATAATGTATATAACTTTTTTGTAATTGCTCGTTAAAGCATAAAAAGCGATCGAGTTTAAAAAAATAAAAACAAAAAACGCAAGATATGCCAAGTTCAACCTCCATTAGCTGTAATACATGTCTATTGCTGACAACAAAGAGATAACTTGGACCTTTTCTATTGGTGTACCAAAATTAAAAATATTATCTATGTCAAGTTTTAGAGAAGGATCTTTTATTTTTTGAACTGTAGTATTATAGAAATCCTTAAAATTAGTTTCCAAATTTTTGTTTGTTGTAAGCCAGTAACCTATTGGATTCATATTTTTTTTGTCATTAAAGCCAGAAAAATTACCAAATGCAAACTTACTTATAAAATAATCTATCAACTGTGGTAAGTAATATTTTTTATGGCCGAACCCAAACATTGGCGAATTAATTTTAGACTTGGTACTTTCCCATATAAAATTAGCAGCAAAAGGATATTTTTTTTCAATCCATTTTTTGTAAATATAGTGATTGTATCGTAATTTGGGTGATATTGAGAGTGAAAAGTTGATGACATCGAAATCATAAAAAGGAGAGAATGTTTCTGAATATTTATATATCGAAGCTAAGCCGTTATTAGCACCCAAAAAACCTCTGTTATATAACTTAAATATTTCTTCATTGGCATATTCATATACTAAATGGATATCTTTACAGTTAGACAATAGTTTATCTGAATAAGCACCATCAGTAAGATTCCAAGGCTTATGTTCAAGATGTGAAGTTGAGAATGTACCGAAAACTACATCACCTAGTTGTCCTGTGTGAACTAAACCATAATCAGAAAAGTTAAATTTTTTATAAAAACTATTTGCATGTGCTAATCCATAGAAAAGAACATGCCCACCAGTTATTTGTGTTATAGATTTATAATCTTTTAAAAAATTGCCACCATCAAGAGATTTAAATATCCATTCATGATCTAGCTTTGACGCTATATCACATGCTATTTCAGCATCATAAGATTTTGACTGAGCAAAAGTAAAATTAGTCTGATTAGTATATCCAAGCTCATTTGCGACTACAGTAGTCATCCTTGAATCTAGACCACCACTTAAACCAACCAAATGCGAATACCCATACTCATTATCTTTATCGAACTGACGACGAATTGCTTGTCTAAATAGAAAATCCATCCGTTCAATACATTCTCTTTCGCTGATTTCAGCTATATCATTATTAAATACATGATATTGTTTTTTTTGGATGACGCCGTAAGAGTCTATTTTAAGTAACGTTGCAGGCATTAATCTTAAGGTGTTTTTAGCTAAAGTGTATTCTTCGAGCATAAAACCGAAAGATAATAGCATATATGCTGATTTAACATTTAATTCATTATCAATGCTACGACTTTTCAAATACAGATTAAAGAAATCAATATCAGTCGATGCAATAAATTTATCATCAAATAATCTGTAATATAAAAACTTGCTCCCTACATGATCATTATATACTTGCAAATTTTTAGTCTTTTTACAGTAAAAAAAACCGACGAAAGAACCTCGCAAACTAAACAAAAAAGAAGAGCCAAACTTACTAAATTGATCAGAGAAGAATTCTGGCCAGTTATTAAATTTAGCATTTTCTTGCAATGATTTTTTATTAAAAATAACGCCATCTAGAGCACAAACACAATCACTATCCTCATGGATGAATTTATCATTTTGAAATTTTGAGTTAAATTTCACGTCAAAATTAAAAGCATCAAAAGATGAAGCAACAGTTTCATTAGAAGAAACTCTGTTACTTTTTAAACCACTCTCAAAAAAGTATTCAACAAAGAAACCATTCATAATAAATACTCTATTTAACGACTTTGAACATGAAGTAGAACGATACCAATGAAGTCAATGATATTGTAAATGTTGTTGAAAAAGCAGCACCAGCTATGCCATATTGTGGAATGGTATACAGTGATATAAGAATGAATAGTACAAGCGCAGGTATTGAAATTAATAAATTAAATTTTGCATATCCAAGTGCATTCAAAATGTTTCCTGCAGGTATTCTGAATAAGAATGAAAAAATTGCTCCTATCATAAGAATGCTTAAAGATAGTGAACCACTGCGATACTCTTTTCCAAAAATATTCTCTAGAAAAAAACTAGAAAAAATACCTAAGGGCACAAGCAAGCAGATTATGATTATTGAACACATTTTCCAATAGCCGATTAAATAAGAAATTAATGAATTTCTCTGCAAACCGGAAATATGAACGAAATCAGTAACCATTAAGATAGCAGGCAAAAAAAGTAAACTCGTAAATATCAAGCTACATGCACCGTAAACCCCTAGCGAAGCCATGGAAGTGCCCAGATGAGCTAACATTAAATTATCTGCAGAAAGCATTAATTGAGATATACATGCTCCAATTGATACATAAATTCCATATCTAATATTGATAATAAAATTTCTTAGCTTGAAAACTTTAAGAACTGTTACTAACGTTCTCCAATATGCAAACAAGAAAAATAAAATAATTATAATGAGAGCAACAATCTGCCCCTTAAAAAAAGAATGTGCAGTTCTTTCAAAGTATACAGTTGGGATTACTATCGCAAACACAATAATAGTCAGTACTATATTTAACTTAGAGAATGCATCATTCCTATGGTTAACCCTGAAATAATTGATTAATAAATCATAATTAAAAAACAAAACAGCCAAAACAAATGCAGTGAAAAAAATTGTCTGATCAAAATTTCCGTCCAATATGTTTCGAGCAATAAGATAAAACAAAAAAAAAGTAAGTGTAGAAAAAATTGTTCCGACAATCATAGATGATAAAAGAAATAATTGTTTCTGCTGATTACTTTCAATTTTTGGTGCTAATCTTAAGAATGAGATACTCAATCCAACACCAATCATCGGTGCAAAGAAAATAAAAACGTTTTTATAGAGCGTTAAAACTCCAAATTCTTCTACCGTTAGAAATCGAAGGACAATAACACTTAGTGCAGCTGCAGATACTTTTGTAATTAAAGAAGATAAAAAAACCCATCCAACTTTACGATTCACCAAACCATTAAAATACTCTTTTATATTCATATGTTACCAAGAATAATTATACTATTTGATAATGGCTGCCCATTTTTTTTTCAACACATTCCAACTACTTAAATCATAAATATCTTTAATGTATGTTTCAGATCTCGAAGAGATAATATTAGAATGCAAAATCTCACAGATTTTTTCACCAATTAAATCTATATCACTTATTTCAATAAAATTCTCGTAATTTCTTAACTCGACATAATTTAGCCAACTGCCTGTAATGACAAGACCTTGCGCATACAAATGCTCTTGCATAGAACCTGAGAATACATCATGCACTTGAAGATTTATAAAAATGTCCGCCAAGATTCTTAAGGAAGATACATCTTTGTCTGTTAGATACTTTTCTAAAAAAAGGACATTTAATCCGCTAAATTCATTTTTCAAAGTACTTATGTATTCCTCATCTCTTCCGTAAGTTAAAGGTAATATAAATTTAATTCTATTTAGAAGAGAACCTGGTAATTTTTCTTTCAGTACTTGAATAATTTTTATATGCTGTTGGTTTTTTGATGCATTATAACCAATAACAATCGTGATTTTCTCACTTTCAATACCAAATAAGTGCTTGCATTCCAAACGACTTAAGCTGTTATTTTTTATATATTCTAATGGTTCCAAGCCATATTTAATAACTAGTATCAAATTTTCATTAAGTGAAAACCTTTCAATTAGCTTTTTCTTAACATCTTCGGTTGCACATGTTATTAATTTTGATTTTTCAATTATATATTTTATTTTATATAAATTTTTATCTTGCAGATTATTAATATCACTGCCCCAGAAAGATATAATAAGCTGTTCTTTTTTTATAACACCTGTTTTAATTAAAAAATAATAAAAACCACTTATGTACTGTATATTTATTGATTTATATCTATGCCCAAATATAAAAAAGAAAAAGTACATTTTAATAATAACTATTATTGTATTAAAAAAAGGAAGTACCAAATCTAGTTTCGAGCTGAAATCGATTAATGCCCCATCATAATAACTTTTATCAGCAGAAGTTACTGAACCAACTTCTAAATCTACATCTTCATCTCTGATGTGCTTAAACAAATATTTAATAAATTGATTTTTAGCGTCACCTATAATTATTGACTTTGTTTTTTTTCTTAGAGAAATCATTTTATTTTCTATTTGAGTTCAAAATTAATATCCATGAAACAGCCAATAAAAAACCTGTTATGGCGAAAAATATAACAATTAGAAGTTTTTGCGGCCTTGATTTTTCTTCAGGAATCACCGCCGGATCAATAACTTTAAGGATATATTGTTCCCGCACGTTAGCAAGCATTATTATCTGGTACTGTTTTTCAATAAGCTTATAAAACATACTTTGCATATCGGCGACAGGTGTATTGCTTAACTCTTTGTTCAAAAAGTCGACACTATTTTTTGCTTCATTTATTTCGACATTTCTAACATGCTCATTTAGATCAAAAATAAGCCAGTCAACAATGTTTTTAGCTATTACTGGTGAAATATGTTCTGCAGATAAATAGATTAACCCAGTCGTTTTATCTCTTACAACTTTGAAAATTAATTTGAAATCTTTATATAATTTCCACTCTGATGGATAATTTTCATCATTTCCAAAATTTTTTTTATTCCATTCATTCGTGTTAGGATTATAAATTTTATCATTAAATTTAATTTCACCATCATCCCAACTTTCAGCAGCTATTATAAACGGCTCTAATTTTCTTTTTTTAATGAAGTCGTTAATAAAAACTCTTGACTGCAAAATTTCTAAAGCAAATGTTGTACGATCAAGTGAATTACTAGATAAGTTGACACCAGCTAACGAAGCTAGACCACCAAATTGATTTGCAATTGAAGATATATTACTGCTAGATTGTTCTTCCGAAGTTGCTAATGTTGCTTGAGCTTTATAAATATTAGGTAAGTTAAAGGAATATATTAAACCCATGGTCGTAAACAATATTGAGATAATCAATATTTTTAATTTTTCATCCCATAGAACATTGATCATCTGAAGAAAGTGTTCATTGTTGTCACTTTTAGAATGTTCATTTGAAACCTGTAAGGACGACAATTCTCATACTCCTAAAATTTTAACTAGAGCAACAATATTTTTCACGTAAAATCTCCTTTTTTCATTAAAATAGGAAAAATAAATTAGTTTAATACTTTCTAAATAAGAGTTAGAACCAAAATATAAAAATAGTTTACAGCATTCTTTTACACTAGCTGACATTATTTAATTTTTTAAATATCATTACATTTTATAAAGTTTATCGATTAATAATTTATAAGCATAATGAACGCATCAGCAAACGAAGTAAAAATAGAAGTCAAATATACTATTCAACTATCATGTTTAACTTTTACAAAAACGTCCCAAGCGCCGCAATAGCCACCGCAGTGTTATATAAAATCTGCGTTGCGCTGCTCCAGGTTTGCAGGCCATTCATATACTCGCTATCCAGCGGTACCACAATAGTGTCGCCCGCTTCCAAACCGGCGCGGCCATTATCAAACCAGTTGTTTTTTGGCATCAGTACCGAGCCATTGGCTTTGACAATATAGATACGCTTTCTATCTGCCCTGGCCTTTAACCCACCTGAACGTTCAAGATAACTATTCAGATCCAGTTTACGGTTATAGGTATGCGAGGTTGGTTGCTGTACTTCACCAATCACCGTAATAGAACGGCGCAAGGATGGAATTGCCAGCCGGTCGCCGTTCTCCAGCTCAAGGTTATCCAGATCACTCCCTTCCAGCGCCGCCGGCAAGTCAATCACCATCCGGCCAATAGGGTCAACCGCATTTAATTGCGCAATCAGTTGCTCAGCTTCATCGGCAGTTTTAGGTGCTTTAGTATCGCTGGCATTACCCGACAGTTGTTTGGCAGCTATTTCCTGCTTTAAGCTGTTTTGTGCTTGTTGGATCTGGCGTTTTTCATTGTCTTTAATACTTTGCCGGCTAAACACCGCCGCATTGACATCGGCATACTCGGTAAAACCACCAGCCCGCGCAATTACATCAGCTAGCTTTTCGCCGCGTTTAAGCTGATATGTGCCAGGGAACTTCACTTCGCCCAACAGTTCAATACTATTGGACTCACGCCACTCCGGGATCCGCTTGATCAACAAGGTGTCTTGTGGCATCAGCGTCAATTCCTGAGCCTTGGCCAGCTCTAACGAGAAATGCTCAAGTTCAGAGGTGGCGCTGCCGTCGGTACTACGACGGGTGATTTCGGCTGACACTACATAACTGGATTCGTTATAGCCCCCGGCAACTTTAACTAAATCAGCCGCATTCATACCGCTGGTTAACGGGTAAATGCCAGGGAATCGCACATCACCCGATACTGTCACCACCTGCTGCGCCACATTTTTATCAGCCTGTTGCATTAAACGTTGGTTTAATTCAGCCAACACTTCAGCGCGTGATTCATTGCGCGACAATACATACACTTCATCGAGCGCTGTTAAACGGGTTTGTAAATCTTGCGGGTTCTCCAGTGACACCACCCGCACCGTGGTTTTTACCTGCACACTGTCAAAATTGGCCAACAACACATAATTGCGCTCAGCAAACTGGTCTAAATCAAATGCCGCTTCTAACAGTTGCTGTAAAGTCATCTGTCTGGTGAGTGGATACACACCGGGGAAACGCACCGAACCTTTAATAGTGACTATTTGCGGCGGCGCCATAAATCTGGCCTGGCTACGTAATTGCGTCAGCAATTCCTGCATCACGCCATCACGTTGTAATTGGCTGCTAAACAGAAATATTTTGTCGCGTGGCTGTAGCTGTAAATCATAAGCCGACTGTCGCTGGGTAATAGCTTTGCCCGGGTTAAAAGCTATCACTTCAATTTCACGGGTTGGCATGGTTTCACGCCGGATCACTCCATAGTTTAAATCTGGGTTAGGTAATAATTCGCGTAAATCTGGCAACATATCGCTGATCCGCATACCGGCACGCCAGCCAAAACCGCCAGGGCGTTGCACATGACCATGTAGCTGTACAATATTGTCAATTTGGTCCAGTACTGAATACACCTGGATCACGTCACCTTTTCGCAGCGCTACGTTTAGGCCTGCTGGTTTAGCCAAATCCAAATCGAGCAATGTTTTTGCACCACTGCTTTCAATACGCTCCAGCCGGCTAGCTGCCGGATAAGCCGTCGGTAACAAGCCACCAGCCAGTTTTAATAAATCAGCGCTGCTTTGTTCACCTTTTAGCTCATACATGGCAGGTCTTAAAACTTCACCGGCAATACCAGCGGTTTTACCTAGGGTAGGAATAAACACCACGTCACCAGGTAACAAGCTAATATCAGCACTGGTGTCACCTCTTAGTAGTAAATCGTATAAATCCAGCGTCGCCACCACCTGGCCTTGTCGCTTGAGCTGGATGTTGCGCAGTGAACCAATATCTTTGATACCGCCGGCAGCGAAAATGGCGTGGGTAACCGTCGATAATGAACTTACGGTATAAGAACCTGGCCGGTAAGCTTCGCCCAGCACAAAAACCCGCACTGAACGCAAGGCGCCCATACTGATACTGGCTCTGTTGCCAATCATCCGTTCGCTCACCACTGTGGTTAAATATTCGGTCATTTCCTGGTAGTTCATGCCCGCCAGTACCAGCGGGCCTATGCCAGGGAATGCCACTTCACCTTTGCGATCAATGGTCAGTTCAAACTGATTGGCTTCTTTACCATACAGCTGTACCCGGATTTGATCGCCTGGCCCCATAATATAGTTAGCAGGAACCGGCACATCAGTGACAGGTGCAAAAGTGGATGGGCTACCGGCAAATAAGTCATAGCCAAAAGGTTTTAAGCTGGCTCTGCCTTGTAGCTGCTCTGGTTGTTGCGGCTGTTGTCCGACATTCACATCCAACGGCTCAACTTGCGGATTAAATCTTTGTTGCTGTTGCGGCTGATAACCTGGTTGCTGCTGCTGCGTGGCAAAACCTGCTTGCTCCGGGCCTGACTGCCCCTGCCCTATCGGCTGCTGGCCATACGGCAGTGCCTGCACGGCTGTAGCATCGGTTACCCCTCTGGCCGGTACCAGTTCATTTAAACTGGGCGAGGCCTGCTGCGATGTATCACTCTGACCCGCCTGGGCTTTTAGCTGAGCTAAATCAACACCATATTGCCGCGCTAACGCTTCTTGCTGCGACGGCGTCAAATTCTTAAACATTTCCAGTTGTTGCGCCGTTGGCGTTGCAGCCACAGCCATGCCAACACTTAAACACCAGGCAGTTAACCACCCCAGGTTTTTGACAAGATTTTTTTGAAATGATGAAAACTGGTTCAATCTTTTTCCCTGCTTCAATTGAGTGCCGATTACTGAAAATTACAAATTAAACTGGTGCAAAAAAATACAGTTCACTGCAGTTGGCGGATAAAATTGCAATAAATAAAACTTTGGTATCTTAAACAGATTGGCTGGCGTTATCTAGTTTTTAGTTTAATTCAAAAATAACTTATTATATTTCAATAAGTTAATCTTGATTTGTTGTTAGCAATAGCAAGCATTTTGTCATACATATAACTTTTTATCATAAAGTTGATAACGTATTAATGCTGGTGAGGTAGGTCATACAAGAGCAGGATGAGTGTTAAAGGCTCGTGCTGGCAAAGCTGACAGCGCCTGTCTAGCACGCAAGACAGGAGCTGGGAAACAATTCTTAAAATGACAATGGGTGCAAAAATCCAGTTAGCCCAGACAACGACGGATCCCTTCTTCAACTGAAACAACGGGTTTCCAGCCAAGCGTCAGTTTGGTATGAGTGATATCCAGCTGCAAGTTGCCACAAAGCCGATCAATAATTGCCTGCTTACCTGTCAGCTTGCCTACTATCCTTAACCATGACTCTGGCACCGGGATTAACCGCGGTTTAGCACCGGTTGCTCTGGTCATTAATTGCAACAATTCAGTGGTTGAGACGTCACAATCATCACTGACCAAAAAAGTTTGATTGGCGGCTTGCGGGTGGTCAATACAAGTCACAATTAAATTAACCAGATTGTCTAACGACACCATGCTGCGTTTATTGTGGATCGCACCTAAAGGCAGCGGTAAGTTTTTCTTCGCCAGGTTTAACATCGCAGCAAAATTGGCTTTCACACCAGGGCCGTAAACTAGTGGTGGTCTGATAATCACAACTTCCATGCCGGAATCTTTGGCAACTTGGCGCAGACCTGCTTCAGCTTCGGCTTTCGAAATGCCGTAAGGGTCTGTCGGATTGGCGGCATCCATCGCAGTAAACTGATGGCCTGGTAATGTTTCTTCACCATTGACCTTCACCGTACTAATAAAAATAAATCTTTTGACACCAGCAGCGGCGGCCTGTCGAGCTAAATTAAGAGTTCCTTCAGTATTGACCATTCGATATAAAGGCAATACATCTGTTGCAGATTCTTTCATAACATGGACTCTGGCCGCCATATGTATAAAAGTGGAAATGCCTTTTAATTTTTCATCAAAGTCAAATGAAGGACTTAACTCCATATTAACGAATGGGAAATCACCTTTTTTTGGCTTATTTCTCCCAAATAAAACAAATCTGTATTTTTCGGATTGTGCAAGCAACGCAGAACCAATAAATCCATTGTAGCCACTAATACCAATAACCTGTTCAATTTCCAAAACGTTTGGCTCCATTTAAAAACCTAAACAGACTAGAAATGTACCAGCGAAAGTGTTTACTAAATATATTTCTATTCTGATAAGCGCCAACATGTACTGCCTTTATATTTTTAAGAAAAACGACAGCAAAGCCAAATATTTTATTTGACCGGTAACAAATGTCTACATCCTCATAATACATGAAGTAATTTTCATCAAAACCATTAAGCTTATTGTAAAGCTCAACGCTAAAGCCTAAAAAAGCACCAGAGGCCCAATCTACCTTGGAAAAGTTACTAACTGCATTCTTGTCAACTGGTGTACAAATAGGCTGCTTTGCAAAAGCTTTAACAACTGAACGCCAAGTAGGAAAAGCCCTGAGTGAATTCTCAGGAATAGTAAAAAATACGTCTTTGAAAAGATTAACAGTAAATAAATCTAGCTGATTTTCTGTTAGTAAAATTTTCATATCATTGAACATCTCTAACGAGATATCTACATCAGGATTAACGACTAAAAAATAATCACTCTTTTCCATTCCTAGTTCTGATTTACAGTAATTAAAAACAAAATTATTATTTGAACCAAACCCAAGTGCTGAATCAGATGTCAAATAAATAAATTTACTCTCATGACAGAACAATTTAAGCTCTTCTTGAACAAGATTATCTTTGATTATAACAAATACATCATGTTGCTGAGCAATTTTCTGGAGCTCGATATTAGATTTTATATAGTTAAGATGGCCATGAGAGACAATTGACAGGTAAAAACAAATTCTTCGATTGCTGTTCATCAATTATCCTTGTGATATTTTATTGAAACAATTACATCCTTGACACATTCACGCCAATATTTACCTTGCATAATCACATGACTATTCGTTTGATCAAGTAAACTGAATGCTGGCCTTGTTGCTCTAGCAGAGTAATCTTTTGATTTAATTGGATTAATTCTAACTGTTTTCTCAAGCAATCCTAACGATAATGAATATTCATAAATAGCTTGTGCGAAGTCGTACCATGAAGCGACCCCATAATCAGACCAGTTATAAATTGGTTGAACTTCTTCAAGCTCAGCAACTTTTAAAATAAACAAACTTAGCCCAACAGCACTAGTTGGACAAGAAATCTGATCATCAACGACATTAATTTCATTTTTTAGACGCATTACTTTCAACATCGTTTTCAAAAAATTATTGCCGTATTTAGAATATAACCAGGAAGTTCTGATAATGCTAAAGTTAGCGTTATTATATCCTAGTATCTCGAGTTCACCAGCCGCTTTAGACTTCCCATAAACACTAAGTGGCAGAGGCAAATCATCAACATGATAAGCGACAGATTTACTTCCATCAAAAACAAAATCTGTCGATATATGAATCAATCTGCAACCCGATATGTGGCAAACTTCTGCAATATTTTTTACTGCACTTTTATTCAATAAAAATGCAGCTTCATGTTCTACCTCGGCATTATCAACTGCAGTGTACGCAGCAGTATTGATAACAACTGAAGGCTTGTGTTTAAAAACGAACTCTTGTATGGAAGAAATGTCTGTAATATCCACATCAGAACGACCAGCAAAAATCATCTCAGTGTTTTCTGGTTTACAGGCAAACAACTGCTGAGCTAACTGGCCAGACTTTCCAATAATGAGTATTTTCAAATTAGATGCATTATCCAAAAAAAACCCCAACAATTTCGTTGTTTTAAATACGCTTTGAAAGAACCGAATTACACCAATCTAAATTATCAAGATACCATTGAACAGTTTTTCTAAGACCTGAATCGAAGGTTTCCTCTGGGATCCAGCCAAGTTCTTTTTCTATTTTGCTGGCGTCAATGGCATACCGAAAATCATGGCCTGGTCTGTCAGTAACATATTCAATCAAAGAAGCAAAACCATTTGGGTATCCTGATGATAAAGAAAACTTATTCTCAGGGGCTAATTCCTCTAAGAGTTCACAGATTTTGTGAACAACATCGATATTTTTTTTCTCATTATGCCCACCAATATTATAAGTTTCACCCACAGTACCTTCTGATACAACTTTCCACAAAGCTCTCGCGTGGTCTTCAACATACAACCAATCTCTTATTTGGTTACCTTGTCCATAGACTGGAAGCGGTCGACCAGATAATGCATTGATTATCATTAATGGTATTAATTTTTCAGGAAAATGATAAGGACCATAATTGTTAGAACAATTAGACACTATTGTAGGTAAGCCATAAGTTCTATTCCAAGCACGTACTAGGTGATCAGAAGCAGCTTTACTTGCTGAATAAGGACTACTTGGCGAATATGGTGTTGTCTCCGTAAAATAATCATCTGTACCATGTAAATCACCAAAGACTTCATCAGTTGAAATGTGATGAAATCTAAATTCGGCCTTTTTAGTTGGTATTAATTTATTCCAATATCTTCTTGAAGCCTCTAACATGTTATAGGTGCCAACAATATTCGTTTCAATAAACTCACCAGGTCCATTGATTGAACGATCAACATGACTTTCAGCAGCTAGGTGCATAACGAAATCAGGTTTATACAAATCAAAAATACGATTTAAATTTTCGCTGTCACAAATATCAACACATTCAAAACTATATCTAGGATCAGTAGAAACAGATAATAAAGATTCTAAGTTACCAGCATAAGTTAATTTATCAACATTAACAATGCTATGTTTAGTGTTTTTAATAATATGCCTTACAACGGCAGAACCAATAAATCCTGCTCCACCAGTAACTAAAATAGTTTTTTTCATTTACACTGACTCATTCAAAAAATTTTGATTCAATAAAAGCACTACCACACTTATCTTTAGCAGATAAAATAGGTGGTGCTCCTGGAATTAGTGGCCATTCGATACCAACATCGAT
This sequence comes from uncultured Cellvibrionaceae bacterium, assembly GCA_964537795.1. Classification (GTDB taxonomy): domain Bacteria; phylum Pseudomonadota; class Gammaproteobacteria; order Pseudomonadales; family Cellvibrionaceae; genus Cellvibrio. Next base: position 40,206 of record CAZICR010000001.1, read on the forward strand.
ATCATTCCAAAGCAAGCTATACTCATCACCAGGTGCATAGTAGTCAGTACATTTATATACGAACTCTGCTGTTTCTGATGTCACATAAAAACCATGCGCAAATCCAGCGGGTATCCATAATTGACGTTTGTTTTCAGCTGATAAGTAATAACCAACCCATTTGCCAAATGTAGGGCTGGAACGCCTCATGTCCACAGCAACATCGAAAACTTCACCTGAAACAACTCTGACAAGCTTTCCTTGCGGTTGATTAAGCTGATAATGCAAACCTCTAAGAATGCCT
>CAZICR010000002.1:0-1421 GCA_964537795.1 uncultured Cellvibrionaceae bacterium
GTTAAATAGCCGCGATACAAAATTTTCAGCGTCATTTATGAACGTACTCTTGCATTTTGGTTTTGACAGGATCAGAAATAAACCAATGTCCCAATAAATCCGAATATGCCAAACCTTCTGAAGTCAATTGTATTTTTTGATTATCTTGAGTTGTGAGTTGCATGCTTGCCAATAAACTTAGCTCGGGAAATTTTTCCAAAACATTTTCCTGAAATAGGTTGGCGTAGTCTTGTAAATGCAAACCCTCTGCCTTTAGTAAAGATTTAATCAAGTAACGACGCTTGCGATCATCATCACTCAGTTTGATTCCATAATTGGCTTTCTTAAAAGCGTCGGCTGGTTTTTGTAAATAATCTTGCACTATGGCGTTAACATTCGGACGGCTCACGGCATATTCAGTGGAGTAGTGTAGGTCGCGAGTGTAAGAGCGTGCGTTGGTGCCAAGACCAATCATACCGTCTTCCTGACAGGAATAATCCGAGCTCAAAGTGCGAGTAATACTCTCATGTCTAAACAGTCGCATGGAATCTTGTATATATCCTTGTGACACTAAAAAATCGCAACCGATTTGATAGAGTTCATCGCGAAAATCAGTTTCAGCGGTTTGAATACCATTTTTTTTATGCAGTGAAGTCAGTGGCCGAATATAAAGTGGGTAGAGAAAAATTTCTGCAGGTTGATATTGCATGGCTGTTTTTAATGAGGTTAACCAGGTTTCTGTCGTTTGACCGGGAATGCCATAAATTAGATCAATATTAAAAACAGGGAATTGATAGCTAACAATTTTTTCGAGCGTCGAATGAATCAAATGGTCTGATTGATAGCGTCCTACCGATTTGGCTTCGCTTTCAATAAAACTTTGGATACCTATGCTGATGCGCTCAACACCATGATCCGATAGTAATTGTAATTTTTCGTCAGTAATAGTTTCTGGTGAAATCTCAAATGATCCCGGTGTTTTTGCTAAATCTACGTGTAACGTTTCGCTGTAAATAGAAAATAAGTGTGCGAGTTGTTTTGGTTCTAACAAGCTTGGCGTGCCGCCGCCGACGGCATAACCCGCAAAAGAAAAATCACCTAAAACATCCCGCATGGTTAGTGCTTCTATCTTAAGTTGTTTTAAGTAAAGTTCAACAGCATCCGCTTCTGGATTTGAAACGGTAAACAAATTACAAAAACTGCATTTCATTCTGCAGAAGGGGATGTGACTGTATAAATACAAAGAATCTTTTTTTTCATTATTCCATAATTCCGATAAATCAACTGGCTGATCAAAATGACGATAAGCCGTTTTATGTGGATAGGAATACAAATAGCTTTGATAGCGGCTATTGGATTTTAAATAGTGTTCAAATTCGAGCATTGGTATTTCCAAAAATGTGCAGAGATTTTTTCTTGCCGAAGACCGCAGGATTGAAAAA
>CAZICR010000002.1:1521-31601 GCA_964537795.1 uncultured Cellvibrionaceae bacterium
AATCGAAGGTTTTGAAACTAACACCGTCTTGCAATCCCGCTAGAGGTAAAATCTAGCCGTTTAAAATTTCCTAAATCTTTTTCCTAAAACTAACAGCATAAGGAATAGTCCAAACTTTTTCATGCCCTATGCGATGACCTGTGTAGCCATCCTCACCATAACAAGTGCCGTGATCTGAAGTCAGAATCATTAGTGTATCTTTATCTTGTTCAAAAACTGAAAACAATCGCCCCAGTTCCGAATCAACATAACGCAAAGCGGCTGCATGAGTTTCCAGTGAATCGCCCTCTGCATTTTCCAAATAAAAATAGTTAGGTTGATGTAATGCTGAGATATTAATAAACAGAAAAACCGGTTTTTGGTTTTTTTCTTGTTGATTGGATTTTAATAACTCACAAGCTAAATCAACCTGATTGCGTGTTGAATCTTTGCAAGTCACACCTAATGACTCATCCCAAAAGCTTTCCTGAAATAATCCCGGCAATTGATGCGACAAAGGATTTTGTTTTTTAAAAAATCCTACGCCGCCAATACAAATAGTGCGATAACCTGCATTTGCGAAACCTGAGACTATATCAGGTGTATCAAACACAAAAGTGTTTTCACCAATGGTTTCGCTACCCGCGAATTTCAAAGCAAACAATCGTTCATGTCGCCCCGGTGTTGCGGGTGTTGGCAAAAAACCGGAAAAAAAAGCTACATGAGCCGCGTAGGTGAATGACGCTGGTGAATGACATTTTTGCCAGGAATTTTCTGGTAATACGCGAGCGAGATTGGGTGTATTGCCTGATTGCAATTGTTCGCAGGCAACATCGTAACGCAAGGTATCGAAAGTGATCATCAAAATATGGGAGTGGCCCACTATGTCATGCATGTTCAATGTCATGCTGCTTTGCTCATGAGTTGTGGGTGTTGTTGAAAGAGTGCCAATAATTCTGCCTGATAAGTGTTATGCCCTTGATGCAATAAGCCCGGTAATAAATCACCAAAGGCATTGGCTTCCAATAGAATCGGTAATTTATTTTCGTCGCGAGGTAAAAGAATATCCAAACCGGAATATAAACTTTTTGGAAAATTTTGCATCACATCAGCAATCAGCTGATCTATTTGTTGCCAATGTCTGGATGAAATATCCAAATCATCAATAGCACAGCGTTGGTTACCTAAATGCAAGTTGGTAATCGGTGTTTTGCTTACACGAGCGATGCAATGATGTCGTTTTCCGTTAATTGCCAAAACGCGTAGGTCGAATACGCCATCATCCTTTTGGGCTTTGACAACCCAGGGTTCCACATAAGCACCTTGCTGAAATAAGAAATTAATGATGTCAGTTAAATCTTTGGGGTTGGAATATTTTTTTAATTTTAGTGAATTGTAAAAATAACAATCCGATCCGTGGCGCACTAATTCGATTGTGGTTTGTACCTGGGCTTTCCCTGCTTTTCGATTGTATTCAAATGCCAATACACCAGAAGCGGATGAGCTGTAATTTAATTTGATAAAAAATCGTGAATCGGTTTGTGATTCCAGATAGGCTAAAAAATTGTCATAGCTACCAAAATCAGGAAGTGAAGGAAGACAATGCGCTGTATTAATTTTTTTGGTTAATGGTTTATCAAACATGGTGATTATGTCTTGCGGATGATTAAACCAAATCACGTTACCTGCTGCGGTTGCTATAGAATTTAATAGTCTTTGAAAACCTTTATACCAAACTCCGGGAAAATAAATACGTCCTTTATCTGCAGCTAAATTTTTTGCATATTGCAATCCACCCATTTCCAGAATCAATTGTTCAACCAGAAAATTTTCACCGGGAGATTCAATCCGAATGGAGGGAAATTGGGAAAGAGAACCTAAGTCGAATTTATTTGTCAGGATGTCCAACCAAGGAATTACCCTGGCTGGAGTTTGTCCCAAATTTTGTAGCGCTTCTTGGAAAAGTGTTACTCGGCGATTTTCGGGATTACCAATAATGAGCATGGCGATGAAAAATTATTCGGTGACGGCCGGGTAACGCCAGTCATCTTCAGTATCCTGTTGATCACTGACATCGACAATTAAGGGTAAAGCTTTCAATTTTTTCATCATGTCATTCGACAGATAGTGATAATGCAGATCGAGTTTTTTCAGTTGTTTAATGGCATCGCTGGCTAACAAATGCTGCGCACCTTCATCGCTCAAAGTGCCTTGCGATAAATCCAGTGATTCCAACTGTTGCAGAATTGGCGCATTGGCAATCACCGTGGCAATTTCATCGGCAATTTCACTGTCCATCAATCCCAAGTGTTTTAATTTCGGGAAAGGAGGTGTCAATATAAGTGGATGCAGATCAGTTATGCCCGCATCGAAACCGTAATCCTCTACACCGAGATAAAGTTGCAGGTATTCAAGATTGGGTAAATTGGCAGTGGCAATTTGCTGAATGATACTTTTTGGCAACCCACCACATTCAATCGTTAATGCTTTCAGATTTGCGTGACTGATGGGAACGTCTGATAAAGTTAAACCAGTTGAGCCTTTAATATGCAAGCGCTCGAGTTGTGGGAATGCAGTGAATAATTTTGTGTAGTTGTCCTGTTGAATCCAGGAAATTTCACATTCCTCTGAATCCATATCGCCCACAAAAATTTCGCGCAGATTCGGTAATTTACTGGCTGAATTAAAGAGTAAATTTAATGCTTCGGTGGGTGAAGTATCAAAAGCTTCTTCCCATGCACCAATCACCAAGGCTTCTGTTTCTCCGGCTTGTGAGCTATTAACAAAAGCTTCCATTTTTTCCAGCAAGGTTTTTCCATTTTCTGCTTCATCATAAGTCAGGCTGAGTCGTTTGCTGATTTTTTTAGAGCTGGCTTCTACTTTTTCGACATAACCTTTTTTGGTTTTTTCGGAAATTAATTTATTAGCTTCTTTTTCCGCTGCTTCAATAGAGGCACATTCAGTCACTTTGGCGAGGCCTGCGGTGCCAATTTTTCCGTAAGTCACAGTAAAGTTTGTACCGTCGATTTCAATTTGCCAAAATTTATAGGATTTGGAGTCCTGGAATTCAAAGTAACGTTTCATGGTTTGTCCTGTTCATGGTTGTGTTATTTGGATGGCTTGTGTCAAAAAGGGGTGGCATCAATTTCAGGATCTGAATCTTCGCTGAATGTCATGAGCCTGATCGTTAATATTAAGCAATCTAAACCAATGGTTTTGCAAATGGAATAGTTTTATCTGTTCGCCCTGATTTTTTGACAGTAGATTCCTTAAATACCTCCGAATATGACACTTAAATTATAGATTTTATGACATTTGACTCGGTATACTTCACTGCCTATTAGTAATTCCACTTGGAGGGAAAAATGAAGAAGTTTCTGGCAGTGTTTTTTTTGATGATCAGTGTTGTGTTACCACAAAGTTCTTTTGCCGCGAAAGAGATTATAGATCCTCAACCAGTTTTGGTCCCGGCCAACATGAAAAGTGTAGATGTGGTTAAAAACATCAAGCGTGCTTTGGTTGGTAGGGGATGGACAGTTGAACAAGAGCTTGAGGGGAAAATTGATGCGGTGTTATATCTACGTACACATGTTGCGCGCGTTTCTCTGAATTATTCTGACAAAGAAATTGGATTGACATATGTATCCAGTGAAAATTTGGACTACAAAGAAAAGAAAGGTAAGCGTTATATACACAAGAATTATATTTCATGGGTAAATAATGTGATGATGGATATTAACAAAAATTTGCAACTGGCCGCAATTGAATAATTATTTTATGGTTTCTATAAAAGCAACAATCTTGTTGCTTTTATTTTTTCAGAGTTACTGATATTTGCAGGGGCTATTTCAAATATAAATGAACCAACACAAAATACAGATTATCGATTACGAAGCAACCTGTGCCGCAGGCGTTGGTTTATCCTGTTTGCGTAATGCAATTGAATATCAGAGATCTGGACTAAAACCTAACAATTTCCCAGGTTGTGATTTGGAAACTTATATTGGTCATGTAGCGGCTATTGATCAATACCAATGGTCAGCTGATGATGTTAAATGGAAAAGTCGAAATAATGCATTGATTGATATTGCTTTAGGGCAAGGAACATTTTTATCTTCTCTCGAAAAAATAAAATCACGTATCAAGAAAGATCGAATAGGATTAGTGCTGGGTTCCAGCACGTCCAGTATTGATCGCTCTGAAGAAGCTTATAAATTTTTAGAGAATGAAAAATTACCTGCAGAATTTATTCAAGAAAATGTACTGAATCCCCATGCGCCGGGATTATTTGTTGCGCATCGTTTGGGTTTGACCGGGCCCAATATGACAATCAATACCGCATGTTCTTCATCAGCCAAAGTATTTGCAACGGCGTCGCGTTGGTTGAATTCCAAGATTGTTGATGCAGTGGTTGTCGGCGGAGCAGATACACTCTGCTTGAGTGTGTTATATGGATTTCATTCCTTACAATTGGTTTCTGCAAATCCTTGTCGACCTTTTGATGAAGCCCGGGATGGAATCAGTTTGGGTGAAGCAGCAGGCTTTGCTATTTTGATGCGCGCTGAAGATGCGCAAGAAAGTCTGCCCATTCAATTAAGTGGATATGGGGAATCGTCTGATGCTTATCATATGTCGCACCCGCACCCGGAAGGCAGCGGCGCAAAATTGGCCATTGAACAAGCCTTGGCGCAATCAGGATTAAATCCTGCTGACATTGATTACATCAATTTGCATGGCACGGCGAGCAAAGCTAATGATCATATTGAAGGGAATTTGGTCGGACAATTATTTCCGAACAGGACACTGATGAGTTCAACAAAAGGATGGACTGGGCACACGCTGGGCGCAGCAGGAATTTTGGAATCCATTATCGCGATGGATGCGTTAATCACAGGTCAGGTACCCGGAAATTTGCATTTGCAGAATATTGATCCGCAAATTCAAGTTCAAATGAGTTCAATCAATTCACAGGCAGAATTACAACATGTGATGAGTAATTCGTTTGGATTTGGTGGCAATAATGCTTGCTTGATTTTCAGTCGTATTCATTCAATTTGAGGCTTCGGTCTGGTGACTCCAAATAAAATTTCTTGTCAGTTGGTAGGCGTTGGCGCCTGGGGGCCTGGATTTAATAATTGGGATGAATTGCAATCCTTGTTGTTGAATGCCTCTTTGGCGCCACAAGAGTTGAGTCCGGCATCGCCAAAACCGGAAATTATTCCTGCGAATGAACGCAGGCGTGCGCCTCTGGCTGTACGTGCGGCAGTTGAAGTGTCATGGCAGGCATTAATGCAATCAGGAATCGACGTAAAAGAAGTGGCTTGTGTGTTTGGTTCCGGCCTTGGCGACACAGAAATTACAGACTACATGTGTCGTGTGCTTACAACAGATGAAAAACAATTGTCGCCAACCAAATTTCATAATTCGGTTCACAATGCTGCCGCGGGTTATTGGACCATCAGTACCGGCTGCATGAAATCCGCCAATTCTATTGCGGCTTATCATGACACTGTCGGTGTTTGTTTGTTGGAAGCGATGATTCAAGCCAATCAACATCAAGAGCCAGTGTTAATAACATTATTTGATACAGAAGCAGAGGCGGCCTACAAACAAATTTTTCCTTGCGATACCAGTTTTGCTGCAGCACTCTTGATTTGTCCTATGGAATATAAAGCAAAACATTCACTGGCAATTCTTAGCATGACAAATTCCCTGCCAGAATACCCAATTCAACTCAATGAACATTTGCATCGATTGAGTGAACAGAATCCTGCTGCCAAAGTACTAACCTTATTAAAAGCGGTAACTGATTCCGCAAAAAATCCGATTGTATCGCTGAGTGTAGGCAGTGCCAGTCAATTACATATAGTGTTAAATTGAGCATAACGTCATGCAGAAAGATGTGATTATCGCTGGGGGAGGTTTGGCTGGTTTAGGTCTGGCGAAACAATTAAAACAGAGCAACTCTGATTTAGACATTCTGGTCATCGAAAAGAAACCATTTCCTCGTCCAAGAGCCATTGCCAAAGTGGGCGAGTCAACGGTTGAAATTGGTTCGCATTATTTATCCAAACACTTGGGTCTTGAACAACATTTAAAAGAGCAGCATCTCAAAAAGTTTGGCATTCGAATTTTTTTTGGTGAAGCTGCAGATGATTTTTCTGTGCAAGATGAATTGGGTGCAAGTCAGGTGTTTGGTATACCCACATGGCAAATTGATCGTGGCGATATTGAAAATCATTTGGCTGAAGAGATTCAACAAATGGGTGTAACACTGATCGACGATGCAGATATTGTTGCGATGGATCTTGGAACAACCAAACAATTAACTATCAAAAAATCCGAACAAGAAAAAAAATTCAGCAGCCGTTGGTTGGTTGATACTGCTGGTCGTGCCTCGTTAATCAAAAATCATCTGCAATTAAATGCAAAAAATTCACATAAATCCAATGCCATCTGGTTTCGTATTGATCGAAAAATCGTTATTGATGATTGGTCGCCTAACGCCGATTGGCGTGCGCGTTGTATGCCCGAAGGTCGTCGCTGGTTAAGTACCAATCATTTGGTAGGGCCGGGATATTGGGTGTGGATTATTCCTTTGGCATCGGGTGTGACCAGTATCGGCATTGTCATGGATGATCAGGCATTTTTATCCAGCAATATTCACAATCCGCAAACGGCAATGCAGTGGCTCGCTCAACATCAACCGCGTTGTGCAGGTGCAATAGGCGATGCGAAATTTTTGGATTTTGTGGTGTTGCCTGATTATTCCTACGACTGTAAACAACTATTCAGCGATCAGGGTTGGGCTATTTCCGGTGAAGCCGGTTTTTTCGCTGATCCATTTTATTCACCCGGCAGCGATTTTATTGCATTCGCTAATGGCTTCATTACCTCATTAATAACAGATGAAAAACGCGGCCAGGATATTCGCTTGAATAGCTTGGTGTTTGAAAAATTATTGAAGTCGATTTATCAAAATACCTTGTCCTTATATCAAGGTCAGTATGGTGGCTTTGGTGATCGCGTGATGATGAGTTTAAAACTATTGTGGGATTACACTTACTATTGGGGCGTGTTATCCCTGTTATATTTTCGCGGCGCACTTTGCGATTTCCATCGTATTCGCCCACTGGCTATGGAATTACAAAAAGCCCAGGAGTTAAACCAGCAAATTCAATCCCAATTTCGCGAGCGCGCCGGTCGTCGTTTGGTATTACCCAATCGCGGTGTATTTATGGACCAATACCAAATTCCTTGCCTGCGTTTTTTCAACAAAGTGTTGATGGAAGAACCACAAGCAGATCTCGCCATCGAATTGCAACGCAATATGGAAATTGCCAAACAAGTTGCCGCTGCAGTGACGGATATGCTGTCTGATAATCCACAAAAAATAGTGAGTGATTTAGAGCGGGAGTGGTTGGGCGATTATAGATTGAAGGTATTGGGGTAGGTTGGAAGAGCACAGCGACTTCCGACATTTACTGCAAATTTCCCCTCAACTCCCTATAAAACTCCAACAATTTCACCCGGCGTAATTTTCCATTCTCTTCACGCGGTAATTGTGTAACAAACAATAAAGGCCGGGGAATAAAAACCGGATCAAGGTGTTTATTAAAATGCGCAATGATATTGGCACGGTCGGATTCTTTGGCCACGACCAAGGCGACCGGGCGTTGGATGTGGTCGGATTGTTCGGGTAAAAATACTACGCCGTCGGTGACGCCGGGGGCGGCTAATAAAATGGCGTTCATTTCCAATAATGAACCGCGCTTTCCGGCAATGTCGATCATATCTTCATTGCGGCCGAGTAAGCGGAATTGATTGCCTTCAATATGCATTTTGTCTTGCAGCATTTGTGCTGCGGGTAAATGTTCGCCGTGGATTTTGTGAATGATTTCTTCGTTATTTTGTGTTGATACAAATTCCAAACCGCCAATCAATGTCCAAAAATCAGATTCTGCATTCGCCGTTGCGCGATAAGCGGTGGAGCCAATTTCGCTGCAACCGTACACTTCCAATAAATCACCTTGGAAAAGATTTTCGGTGTCTTGTGCTAATTGAATTGAAAGAGGTGCGGTTGCACACAAAATGCGATTGCATTGCGGCATATCGATTTTGCTATTCACTAGTGCGCGCAAATGTACCGGAGTAGTGACTATTAAGCGTGGCGACGGTAAATCATTCAGTAGGTTACAAATGTCTTGCGGAAATAGTGGGCGTGAATCACTGATACATAATTTCCAGAATAAAGGCATCAGCACAGAAGTTTCCATGCCCCACATATGTTGAGCAGGAACGGTCGCCAACACACTGGTTAATTCAGGTGTTTGATGCAGCATGGCGCGTCCATTCATCAGTGTGCTAACGACCAAGGTTCGCCAGAATTTTACATTGGGTTTTGGGTTGCCGGTTGACCCGGAGGTGAAAGCAACTGCCGCAAGAAAATCAGCATCAATTAACGGAATCTCGTCTGAAGGTTCACCCGTTAGATTCAACGCTTGCAAATTAATCTGTACTGCGTCTTTGATTAAAGTGGAAGCGCCGTCGTGCAATAAATAAGTGTCAGCATATTCGCTTAATAAATGTCGTTGCGTTTCTTCGGCACGATTTTGCGGCAAGAGTGTCGTTTGACCTCTCACCAGTGCTGCACAAAAAGCCAGGGTAAATAAATAACGATTTTCACAGAGATTGAGCAGATGCTTGCCTTCAGGAAGCTGGGCCGCCAATCGATGAACTTGACCCAGAAATCCGGCAACGTTAACCATGCCCGTTTGTTGTCCTAATGGACCGAGACTGCTAGAGACATGGGCAAATCCATCGAGGGTTTGCCTTTGCAATAAAGGGAGAAAATTGTCGGATCTGCTGACCACGATAAATGGAATTATTTCTTGTGGGTTTCAATGAACTGCGTTAAGGACGCCAGCGTTGAGAAAGCAAGTCGCACACCTTCATCTTCCGCTTGCATTTGTACGCCATACTTTTGCGAAATCGCCAGCGCAATTTCCAGTGCATCGATAGAATCCAAACCAAGACCATCGCCAAAAAGGGATTCATCCGGTGCTATGTCTTCTGCAGCAATATCTTCCAAATTGAGTGCTTCTACCAAGAGTTTTGCTATTTCCAGTTGGGCGGCTGTTTGTCCTGACATAAAAACCTCTTATTGCTTTGGCGTGCTTAACGGATTTGGATACGAAAAGGCGCGCAGTTTACCAGCTTATGAATCAAAAACATCAAGTCTGGCTTTGGCACAGCAAAGCCGTGAGGTTTTTAGCTTGCCTTAACAAGGTTCACTATTGTCTGTAGAATGCGCCGACTCGGAATCCTTGCTCGGGCAAAGACGACAATAAATCAGGAATTTGGTTGTTACACCCTCTATATGTCAATTCTTATACAAGATTATTTGTCTGCCGATGCGGTTGGCTTGCCTGAGTTGCTGACACAACCCGGTGTGTTGGCTGTGGTTGGTTTTGTTGAATCCTGCACACCATCCTCCTTTACTGGCTATTTACCTGTTGGCATGCCTACCTTGTCAGGCAAACCATTGGAAGTGATTCGCTATGGTAATGTCCCTGCGCAAAGGGGTATTACCGGTGATTGCCACTGGAGTCTGATTGATGATGTACTTTGTGCCTCCATCTGGATATCACCCCAAGATTGTCGGGACATTGAATCAGCGACAGAGAAATCCTATGAGTCTTTATTTCGCTTGATTCAATCTATGGGGTTTCCTTATCCCTTTCGTATTTGGAATTTTATTCCCAATATCAATTCGGGTGATGGCGACAGGGAAGAATACAAAAAATTCTGCATAGGCAGGCAACGGGCATTTCATTCCTGCCATGTGGCGCCACAAGAATATCCGGCAGCGTCTGCTTTGGGGCACCATGGTGAGGGTGCTGTTATTTATTTATTGGCCGGGCGTGATTCCGGCATGCATCATGAAAATCCGCGGCAGCAACCCGCTTATCAATACCCGCGTCAATATGGTCCGAGTAGTCCATCTTTCGCGCGTGCAACCAGTTTGAGTCTTGCCAGTCAATTGCAGATTTTTATTTCCGGCACTGCCAGCATAGTCGGGCACGATACCCAAGCGGTTGGCGATTTGCAGGAACAACTGAATATTACTCTGGACAACATTCGTGAACTGGTAGCCCATGTAGACCAACAGCAATATTCACTGAGTGCAATCAGGGTTTATCTTCGTCACCCGCATCACTATGAAATCGCCAAGTCATTTCTTGAGCAGTATTTTTCGCTGGATAAAATCAATTTTTTGCATGCTGATATTTGTCGGGAACAACTCTTGGTAGAAATAGAAGCACTGGCCTCGCCTGTGGATGATCTGTGAAAAAACTGAATTATGCCTGGCGCCTGATTGCAACCGGATTTTCATTTATGTTGTTTGGTTTGGTTGCGTTATTGCTGGCCTTATCCATGACTCCCTTAATTCGATTATTTCCTTCAGCGTCTCCCACGCGCAAATTGACCCGCCACAGCATACAAAAAACTTCCTGGTGTTATGTGCGCATCATGCGATGTTTGGGTGTTTTGAGTTTTCAAATGGAAAATGTTGATCGATTGAATCGACCAGGCATTCTGGTCATAGCCAATCACCCCACTTTGTTGGATGCCATCTTTCTAATGTCTGTGATGCCGGATACCACTTTTATTGTTAAAGCGGCAATGGCACAAAACCTCATTACCCGTTGGATAGTGAAAGCTGCAGGTTACATTCCTAACGATGAAGTGGGTGTTGAACTTTTGGAGAGGTCAGCCCTGGCAATTAAATCCGGAAATAGCTTGATGATTTTCCCCGAAGGCACGCGCACAGAAGACATGGGGATAAAGTTCAAGAGAGGGGCCGCCAACATAGCCCTGATTGCCGATTGTCCCATAGTGCCGGTGGTCATTGATTGTAATCCCCTGACTTTACGTAAATTTGAAAAATGGTATCAGCTGCCACCTCATAAGCCCCATTTTCACATCAAGGTTTTGGCCGATGTTCATGTTTCAGATTTGATCGATACTTCTTATCCTTCAGGTATTCAGGCAAGACACCTGACCCGAGCTTTGCAAACCCTGCTTGTGGATGAACTGCAGCCGCGGAAATAAGCCTGTATAATCCCGCCCCACTATTTCGATCCACTGAATTTTCACGAAAAAATGATGACACACACCCGCGAAAGTCTTTTCATCCAGTTAAAAACGATTATGCAGGAACAGTTTGAACTGGATCCCGCCGACATAAACATGTCTTCACGCCTGCGTGAGGATTTGGATATAGACAGTATTGATGCAGTCAACCTGATGATTGAATTGAAATCGCTGACTGCAAAAAAAATTGCGTTGGAAAATTTTCATCAAGTCAAAACCATCAGTGATTTGTTGGACGCCATTCTGGCATTTTTGGATCAGGACAAGGCCGCGGATTAATGACTCAAAAAAATCGAAAACCAACTGTTTCCCTGCAAGAGTCTCTCTTAAGTCAGGAAACCTGTTTTTCGGTGCCCTTTTTTGATGTGGATTCTATGAATATTGTGTGGCACGGGCATTATTGTAAATACCTGGAATTGGCCCGCTGCAATCTGCTGGATAAGATTGGTTACAACTACAGGGCAATGAAAGATTCCGGATTTATGTTTCCGATTGTGGACATGCAAATCAAATATATTCAGCCCTTGGTGTTTGAACAACCGATAAAAATCATTGCCACTTTGAAAGAGTGGGAGTGCCGAATAAAAATTCACTATAAAATTATGGATGCCAATACACATCAGGTATTGACCAAGGCCACTACCACTCAAGCGGCGGTTAAGGCGGGCACGAAACAATTGCAATTTGTTTGTCCGGATATTTTGATTCATCAAGTTAATACACTATTGGCGCAGGGTTAACTATGTTGATCCGATCTTTTTTGGTATGTCTTCTGTGTGCGTTCAATAGCATCGCACTCGCTGAAGAAATTGTTAAAGCCTGGCTGCCGGAAACTTGTTATCAAACCGGTGAATTCGAACAACAAAAACCTCTGGGTACAACCGATAAATTGTTAACAACCAAAGGGCGATTTGCATTTGCTTGCGATAAAGGATTGGTATGGCATGTTGAATCACCGCTGATTGAAACTACTGTGTATCAGCTCAATGGTCGTCACTGGGTAAAGTCAGCCGACGACAAGATTCAACCTTTGAGCGGAAAAGTTCACCAACATGTCGGCAAAATACTGAATCAATTAATTGGCGGTAATCAGGCTTATTTGAATAAAAATTTCGTGGCGGTTCATAAAGATAATCAACTGGAACTGACACCACGTCAAAGGCGCATGAAAAAATTCCTGCGTAGCATCCAGATTGTGCGTGAACCAGAACAAGTCAATATTAAAATGTTGCAACAAGATAATGGATTCACCGCAGTGCGAATTTTTAATATTCAAAACCGCTCATCACTGAATGAAACTGAATGTCGTGAATCCACTAATACTGCACAGGATGTTTGTCACCTGTTATTGGGTTCGTGATTTATTATGAATCCTGAGTCATTAAAAGTCGCGCTGCGTCGCTGGCAAACGATGTGTCGTTGGTTGTTGGGCCTTTTGACTTTAGTGATGTTGGCGTCTGCAATTTATACCTTGATACCCGGTATTAAACTGGATACCAATCTACGCAGCCTTTCACCTTCCTTTTCCGATGATCTTGCACTGAATCAAACCTTAAATCGATTGTCATCCGACGCATCGCGTTCTGTCATTCTGGTGTTGACCCATGAAGATCAGGATCGTTTGGATGAAATCAGTGATTTTTTTCAATCGCAAATGGAATTGATGGCAGTCGATAACAACAATCTGCTCGAATATCCGGATCAATCAGAATTGCTGAAGGTCTACAGCAAAATTCTACAGGATTATCCGTTCAATTTTTTGGGGAAAGGAGCTGAAGCTGCACTGACTTCCAAGGATCAACACAGAATAAATCAATTGGCACTTGCAAATCTCTACGGTAATGCCAGCAGTATAAAATTAATTGATATCGAAAAAGATCCATTCGGTTTCATGAATGAATATGCTGTTTCAGCTTTGGAAAATCTTACCGCCAATATGCAAATAGAATCGCGACAGGTTGAATATCAAGGGAAGAAAATTTATATCGCCCCGCAAATGCTAACCATCAATATAGATAGCCTTTCTCTGGCGATGCAGAAAATCGCCTTGCAACAAATTCATCAGCTGCAAGCCGCGATTAAAAAGGAATTTCCTGATGTGCAATTATTTCAAACAGGAATGATTTTTTTTGCCGCCGATTCTGCACAATCGGCGCAAGCCGATATTAATCTGATATCGATCGGTTCAACGATTGGCGTTATCTTGCTGTTGTTACTGATTTTCAGAAGTATCAAAGCCTTTTTCTTGCCGATTATCTCGATTGGCTTGGGCGTCTGTACTGCCTTTTTTATTTGTCACAGTTTGTTTGGTTCGATTCATATTTTAACTGTCGTCTTTGGTGCAAGTTTGATTGGTGTGGTGGTTGATTATTCTTTGCATTACTTTTATTTTTGCGTGCATCAAAAAAGTCTCGCTGAAAATAAATTACTGCTGGCGCGTTCTGCACTGAACAGGGCTTTGTTATTTAGCTTGGTGAGTTCGGTTGTGGGTTACGTTGCACTGGCAGCATCAGGATTAACCGCGTTAATGCAAGTGGCGATATTTTCGGCAGTGGGTTTAATTTACGCTTGGTTATTTGTGGTGGTGTTTGGGCAAAGATTAACGAAAAATGTAAAGGTTTATGATGCAACATTGAATCGGGGTATTGTCTGGATTATTTCCCGTCTCGGTTATATCGCCAAGCCGCGAATTCTGTTTGTGAGTATTGCAGTCTTGATATCATTGCTGTGGTTTGACGCTATGCCCGTGAATGATAGTCCAAAAGCCTTAATCAATAATAATCCGGATTTAATAGCGCAAGAACAATTAGTGAATGGATGGGTTTCCAGTTATGAGCCTGCCAGTTTTATTCTGGTGTCGGGTGATAATGCGCAACAAGTCTATGATCGAATCGCCAAGCTGGAAGCCAGCTTATCAAAAAAATCCTTGTTCCCTGAATCGGCTCGATTGTTGGGAGTGAATCAATTTCTTCCTTCGCCGAAAGAACAGGAAAATCACTATGAGTTGAATGGATGGATGTATCAAGCATCCAATCCCTTCGCTGAAAATTTTATCCAACAACAAGGGTTGGATGTTGTGGTGAATTTGCCGGCACTGCAAAACCAATATCGAAATCAGGCCAATAAAATCGTTTCTCCAACTACTCTTTTTGAGGCTGCCCGAACAATTCCCTCTCTGTGGATTGAAAAAAAATTATTAGATAAAGACCCGCTATTGAGTTTTATGCTGATTCCAAAACAAACCGATATTGCTGAGTTAAAAAAAGCGATTGAAACTCATGAAGGCGTTCGCTATTTCAGTGCAATAGAAGAAACCCAATCCGGGTTACAACATCTACGCGAATCAGCGCTGAAATTTCTGATTCTCGCCATTGTTATGATTGGCGCGATCCTTTGTTATCAGTACCAATGGAAAAAAACCTTACATTTAATTGCCATACCGGTAATGTCGATTTGCGGAAGTTTGTTATTGTTGAACATGTTGAATATCCCGTTGACACTATTTCATGTAATGGCGTTATTTTTGGTTTTGGGTTTGGGAATGGATTATGTCGTCTTTGTTGCTGAAATGACCTCAACTGAAATTGAATCCGCCAATGACGGTGATTTCTTTCCCGCGATTGTATTGTCAGCAATGACAAATATGATTTCCTTCGGTCTATTAGCATTAAGCTCTATGCCAGCGGTCAATGCTTTTGGTATTACATTATTGTTCGGTTGTAGTTTGAATTTATTGGGCGCGTTTTGGTTAGCGGCTATTTGGCGAAAAACATTTTTGGCTTCTGTTGAAAAATCAAATTAAATATTCAGGATAAATCTTATGGCAAATCGACGTGTATTAGTAACAGGTGCCAGTCGTGGAATTGGCAAAGCCTGCGCATTGGCTTTGGGTGAAGCAGGGTTTGATGTCACAGTACATTACCGCTCCGGAAAATCCGAAGCAGAAGCAATTGCACAAAAGATTATTGATAAGGGTGGCACAGCCTCAACAATTCAATTCGATGTGTGCGAACGACAATTCGTAAGTGATGTGCTCTTAAAAAATATTGAAGAAAAAGGTGCCTTCTACGGTGTAGTCTGCAATGCCGGAATTGCCGCCGACAATGCGTTCCCTGCATTAACCGGCGAGCAGTGGGATAATGTAATCCACACCAATCTTGATGCATTTTATAACGTGTTAAATCCTGTGATCATGCCAATGATTCGTTTGCGTCAGGGCGGAAGAATTGTCACACTCTCATCTGTCTCAGGTGTGATTGGTAATCGCGGACAAGTCAATTACAGCGCAGCCAAAGCAGGAATTATTGGCGCAACCAAAGCCCTCTCCATCGAATTAGCCAAACGCAATATCACCGTCAACTGCGTAGCCCCCGGTGTAATCGAAACCGATATGATTGAACATATCTATCAAGACGAAGCCATGAAAATAATCCCCATGCAACGCTTCGGCAAACCCGAAGATATTGCAGCGACTGTTAATTTTTTAATGTCGGATGCCGCGGCTTATATTACGCGGCAAGTGATTGGGGTTAATGGTGGAATTTGTTGAGTGTAAATATAATGAAATAAAAGAAAGTAAATGTGACTATTTGAAGTGCTAATTTAGGTGGGTAATTTTGTTGAGGGTGAGAAATAAAAGTAGGTGGGAAGAGCGCAGCGACTTCCTAAATTTTTTGATAAAATAGTTGTGTTTTGAGTTTTGTAGGTTTCGTCGGAAGTCGCTGCGCTCTTCCAACCTACAAGAATCTGTAAATTTAAACCCGCTTAAAAATCAACGACGTATTGATCCCGCCAAATGCAAAATTATTGCTCATAAAATATTGTGCTTTTAATTCGCGGGGTTCGTGGCGGATGTAGTCGAGTGATCCGCAATTGGGATCGATTTCATCAAGATTTAAATTGGGAGCGAACCAGTTTTCGCGCATCATTTCTATGCCGGTCCAGGCTTCGAGTGAGCCGCAGGCACCAAGGCTGTGGCCTATGTAGCTTTTTAAACTACTGAATGGAATTTCGCTACCCATCACTTCTTGTGTTGCTAAAGATTCTGCAATGTCGCCGTGTAATGTTGCGGTGCCGTGGCCGGAAATATAATCGATTTGATCAGGATTTAATTTTGCGTCTGCTAATGCATTGCGCATCACTTGTTGCATGGTGTCCTGATTTGGGCGCACTAAATGATTGCCATCACAATTGGTCGCGAAGCCAACGACTTCTGCAAGAATCTTGGCATTACGTGCGACGGCGTGATCCCAATCTTCCAGAATTAATGTGCAAGCGCCTTCGCCTAACACCAAGCCATCGCGTTGCGGATCAAATGCACGTGGTGATGTGTGGGGTGCTGAATTTTTTAAACTCGCCGAATAAACCGTATCAAAAACGGCGGCTTGTGTTGGACATAATTCTTCTGCGCCGCCAGCGATCATAATTTTTTGTTGGCCGCTGCGAATGGCTTCGTAAGCAAAACCAATTGCCTGGCTGCCTGCAGTGCAAGCGCTGGATGTGGTGTACATGCGACCGGTGGTGCCAAACAATACGCTGATATTGACGGCAGCAGTATGGCTCATCATGCGCAAATAAGTGGTGCCATTAATTTTTGCCATGGAATTGTGTTCAAGCAAACCAAAAAATTCCATTGCGGCATCGCTGCTGCCAGTAGCGGATCCATAGGCGACACCGGTGGCAGAGCTACTGATCAAAGGTGACTGATAAAGTCCTGCGGAAATTAATGCATTTTCAGTTGCCACTACACCTAATTGTCCAACGCGCCCCATGCCGCGACGTTTTTTTGCGGTGTAATGGCTCGGTAAAACAAAGTCATCAACGGGCGATGCCAATCGTGTTTGTAATTCGGGAAAGCGATCCCACTCATGCATGTAGCGCACACAATTTTTTAATTGTAATAATTTCTGGCGAATATCCTGCCAGTTGTGTCCTAAAGCAGAAATAGCTCCAGCACCGGTAATCGCAACGCGTTTGGACATAAATGGAATTCCTCGTTGTTATTCTTGTTCACTGAATGGTTTGCGAAATACCGACAATTTGGCGCTTGCACAAAGCTTGTTATCAGACAGGCGAAAAATTTCACACAAAAAATTAGCCAATTGATCACCCACCACGGCAACTTCCGAGCAACGAATCTGCAGTATATCGCCTCGTTCAAACCAGGGCACAAATGCTTGATATTTTCGTGTCCCCAGAAGCAAACCCAAATGGGGAGCCACTTTACCTTGTTCCAATTGATAACCGGCTATCAATGCGGCAGTTTGGCCCATGTATTCAACACCTATCCAGACAGGCACGCCTTTTCCTGGCTCAAAAAAAGAAGATTGATCGGTGATGTTGATTTCGGCCACAGAAAAATTTTCTCCCAGCTCCACAATACGATCAATCAATAACATGGGTTCACGATGGGGAATCAATTCATAAATGCGTGAATCTTTCATCCGTTTTCCTGATCTTTTGATTGGCTTTGATTCCAATAAGGAAAAAAATTAAACCATTGCAATGGAGCTTGTGCAGCTTGTCTTTCCAATTCAGTGGCATATTGTTGGGCATAGTGTTTCAATTTTTCGCCTTCATCTTTTCGCGGTAAAGTCACTTGATCAGCAAAATGAACCAATTCGAAATAGATTTTTTTCCCCTTGCGATAAGAAAACATTAACTGTACTTCGCATTGCAATACTTTAGCCAGCATATAAGGGCCAATGGCGAACTGTGTAGGACGATTTAAAAAATTCACGGTAATCGTTCTTTCTTCGCCGCTTAAGGGAATTCGATCACCGGCAATAAAAAGCCATTCGCCTGCTTCAATTTTCGACTTCAATTGCAGTATGAGCGGAATATCCAATTGATCGACTTGATAAATATTAATGCGCGATGCTGGATTCAAACTTTGCATTGCGTTGACAAAATTGGCCGAGTGCTGATCGTAGACCAAGGCATTAATGGTTTTGGCTTTATAGCGTTGAACAAAGCCACGACAAAATTCCAGATTGCCAAGATGGGAACCAATAATCAGTTGTCCGGTTTGTTTTTCCATAAAGAGAGCCAATTCTTCCGCGTTGGCCAATTCAAAATCTTTTTCATCTATAGGAGTGGTCCAGGCAAGTAGTTTGTCCAGAATGGATTGGCCAAAAGAATAAAGATGGCCCATGACCGTAAAATAGTTAGGTTGGGTTCGCCAATAATCCGGGTACTGTTTTGCGTGGGTGCGCAAAAATTCAATAGATGCGCGTCTGGCTGTGCCATTAAAAATAAAAAAATAAAATGTGACGGGTACTAACAAAACGCTAAAAAATCGACGCCCGAAAAAGCGGTGCAGCCAAAGCAAAAATAAAATCCCCCGAAAACTACCGGATTCATTGATACGCGACCAATGTTGTTGATTGGATTGATTAGCCACTAGTGCCCTCGTAATCTGCGCGCCAGAAGCATGGGGAATCGAATCATCATACCGAACATCAATCTTGAATGAAGTTTGATTAGCAACAGGTTGTCACGCCAATAATTAAAATGCGAAATATTGGTATCAGGATAAATTACTTTGGTTTTGATAAAAATCAACGGAATATTCAACCACACAGCTTTGACTAGGAGTTCGGTATCAAAATCCATACGACTGCCGACAAAATAGTGATCAAGAATACGTTCAATGTCATTCAATGGGTAAACTCGAAAACCACATAAGCCGTCTTTTATTTTCAACGACAATGTTTCTACGGCGACCCAAAAGTCAGTGACTTTTCGCCCATAAAGTCGAGCCTTGGGTGCTGAGTCATCGAACACCGGCTTGCCACAAATGATTGCCGAAGGATGTTGACTGGAGATTCGAATAAATTCATTTATATCTCCGACGTCATGTTGACCGTCGGCATCAATTTGAATGGCATGGGTAAACCCCAAGCTGCGTGCGTGATAAAAACCGGCTTTCACCGCGCCGCCTTTACCGCGATTGCGTCGCTGGAGAAATAAATGAATTTGCGGAAACGACGCAATCGATTTTTGTAGAAATTCAATTTCATTGTTTCTGCTTCCATCATCCACTATTACGCAGGGCACACCCGCGCTTATCAATTGGGGTAGAAAAGCGCTCAACTGCTGGCTATGGTTGTAGTGAGGTATGAGCAGACAGTACTTATTCATGATCGTCTTTTGTAAACAGTATTTTTCCTTCAGAAAAATGTTGGTTATCGGCATTGGTGTAAGAGAATTTTACGCTGTTTTTCTCTGTATTAAATTCAAGTGACAATCTGATCGTTTGCTCAGGCAAAATAACATCCTGAAATTTAAGATTGTCGATTTGTTGAATGTTGCCTTCGATTTTAAATATCAATTGTGACAAAGTGGCTGCCCAATGAGTTTGCACTACCCCGGCCAATATAGCTTGTTGCGGAAAATGTCCGTTTAACCAATGAACATGTTGATCAATATGCAATGTTAATTGATAGCCAAACTCTATGGCATCAGTAGCGACTAACTGCGGCCAGTGATTGCTGTTAAAGGTTTTCTGAAGACTTTGAATCAAGGAGTTTTCCATAATTACGGCCGCGTATAAAAATGTTCATGATTCGTATTTCGCAATGTAATGTCGTCGATAAATCAGTTCAGCCAGAATAAAACAACCGAAAAAACCATATGACAATAATCCGCAATAAAGTACCCAGGACTCAGTGCTTGCGAAATAGGCCAGATACAGCGCAATCATCGCATTCATCAACAGTAATATAGACCAAATCATTGTCAGTCGTCGGGTATAGATTTTTGCATGATGAGTGATAATCTTCCCTCTCATTCTCGCTACTTTTTCAATCAAACTTTCTTTATCCAATAAGCTAAGCGCAAATAATCCACTGACAAAACAACTGATGATAGCGGGATAGAGTTTTATGGAGTAATCACTTTTTGAAACGTAGATAAACCAGGCGCAAGCCAGAGTGGCAATTAGCAGACTCAATTCATGCTTGCTGGTTTTGTCAGTTGAGATAGAAAATTTCACCAGTGCTAACAGAGTAATGATTGAACTAAAAAATACGGGGGATAAATCCTGGATTGAAAAATAAACCACCAATGGGTAAGCCACAGATAAAACAACTAGTACTAGATTCACTAGAAGTTTCATCAGTCTTCTTCTGTTGCTGGTTTAACCCATCGCCCCAGCAATAATCCTATTTCAAAAAGAAACCACATGGGTAGAGCCAATAAAAATTGCGACATTATGTCGGGCGGTGTTAACAACATGCCCACGACAAAACAGGCGACTATTATGTACGGACGTTTTTTGGCGAGCTCTTCCACAGTGACTATGTTGGAGCGAATCATCAGCAAGGTTGCTATGGGAATTTCAAAAATAAATCCAAAAGCTAAAAACATGTGCAATACGAAGTCCAGATATTTACTGATGTCTGTTCTAGTCTCAACACCTTCCAGTTGAATTCCGGTCATGAATCTGAATATTAATGGGAAGACAATAAAGTAAGCGAATGACATCCCAATAAAAAACAACAACACGCTGGATGATAAAAGTGGAAATGCAAAACGTTTTTCCTTTTGGTACAAGCCCGGCGCGATAAACGCCCATACCTGATATAAAAAATAGGGTATGGTGACAAGGATTGAAACAAAAAATGTCAGACGCATGGGTGTGAAAAAAGGCGATGCCACATCAGTTGCAATCATACTGGCATTGTCTGGTAATACATTTAGTAAAGGTTTGGCAACGATCGCATAAATTTCCGTTTGATAAAAAAACAAAAAAGTAAAACTGATTGCCAAGCAATAGATAACCCGTAATAAACGATCACGAAGTTCAATTAAATGTTCTACCAAGGGTTGGTGAGGGGATTGGTTGTCAGTCATGCTTTGGTCGTGTTATCCGGGCTGGGAGTCTTTGTATGATCAACAGGGGCTGGTGCTTCATTTGTGTGCGCATGATCCGGTAATTCTTGCGGTGGACTGTAAGCAGCAGCTTTTTGTTCTTCCGTCAAATCGTGTAATGGGTTTTGAATATCCTGGCCGATCTTATTGATGGTCTGATTCATTTCCGCGTGAGTTCTTTCGATACTGCGAATAATTTCTTCATTATAAAGTTGGCGTCGAATATCATCGGCACCAATCTGCCGTTCGATTTCGGCACGGGTGTCGCGTAGACTGCGTTTTAGTCGGCCTATCCAAAGAGCCACTGTACGCACAGTTTCCGGCAGTCTTTCCGGGCCAATAACGACCAGAAAAACTACCAGACAGACAAACATTTCACCAAAACTAATATCAAACACGGCGTGGCCTTATTATTTGTGTTCGTTTTTTTCAGTTTGATTGACTGAATGTTGTGGTTGGTTTGATTGTTCCAGATTTTTAGGCGGTTGATTTTCTTCAGTCTTATTTTCTTTATCTTTGTCCTTATCTTCGCCGCTCATGGAATTTTTGAAACCCTTGATGGCTTCACCCAGGTCACTACCAAAACTGCGCAGACGTTTGCCTCCGAATAAAAGCAAAACCACTACAACCAGAATTAATATCTGCCCCGGACTAATCGAGCCTGCTGCTAACATAATTGCGAACCTCGTTTGTAAATTAACGTTATTAATGATGTGAAGTATTGCGCGATGCTTTTTCGTCAAGGCCGGATAGATCAAAACGACGAGCCAGTTCTTTTAAAACAGCATCGGCATTTTCACCCAGATGTGACAACATCACCAAACTGTGAAACCACAAGTCAGCAGTTTCATAAATTAAATCGTCCGTGTTGCCGGAAGTAACTGCATCCTTTGCAGCCAAAATAGTTTCCGTGCATTCTTCGCCCAACTTTTCCAATATTTTATTCAGGCCTTTTTTGTGCAAACTGGCGACATAGGAACTGTCAGCATCTGCATGTTTTTTTCGCGATTCCAAAACATCGGTGAGTTGTTTCAATACATCGTTAGTCATGTTTGTGGCTCGCGGAATGATAAATGCTGTGTGGATCCTTCAACACCGGATCCACCTCTTGCCAGTGATCGTTTTGCAATACACGATAAAAGCAGGATTCACGACCAGTGTGACAAGCAATACCACCTAATTGTTCTACTTGTAATATAAGTACATCGTCATCGCAATCGAGACGGATTTCCAGCACTTTTTGCGTGTGCCCCGAAGTTTCACCTTTATGCCACAATTTCCCCCTTGAGCGCGACCAATAAATGGCCTCCTTTTTTTCAGCTGTCAGGGCAAGGGATTCCCGGTTCATCCAGGCCATCATCAATATTCGCCCGGATTTGGCATCCTGGGCAATAGCCGGGATTAAACCGTTGGCGTCCCAGTGTAATTCGTCTAACCAGTTTTTCATCTTTACTATCTTGTCTTATTTCCAAATGGATGAGTGGTTCAGGTTTTATCTTGCCAGTTTATCACCGGCCAAAACAGCCATCACGTTATGACTCAGGTGTTTGGGGTTAATGGTCCCCAATACGGCAGCAGAAACTGCTGCTGGTTTTAATGCAAAGGATAAAGCTTCTTCAATACTAGTTTTTCCATCATGGCAGACTTGGCCGCTTGCGAACACTTTTTTGAGCAGAACCCCGGCACCGCTTTTGTGGCAGGCCTCGATTACGCTAGCATCTTCCGGTTGCTGGTGGTTGTAGGTGACCATCAGTACGTCAGTCATATTCGCGGCCATTAAGCCGCCAGCTGTGGTTTTGCTGGAAATTCCATGGGCGCGAATCCAGCCTTCCTGTTTGAGTTGGATCAGGGTATCCAATGCTTCTGTTTGGGTCAGAATTTTTTCATCGTCACCATCGGAATGAATCAGTACCAGATCCAGATAATCGGTTTTCAAACGACGTAAACTGCGTTCAACACTTGAACGAATTTGTTTTGCTGAGAAATCAAAACAGGATTCAGCCTGATCAGTCGCTTTATTAATTGTGAACTCTTCTCCCGCTTTAGTGGAAATTATCCAGTCTTTGCGTGACCTTTTCAGTAGCTCACCCAGACGCTCTTCGCTGTAGCCATAGGCTGGCGCAGTATCGATCAGATTAATACCTGCCTCTCTGGCAACATCCAGTAGTTGTTTTAATTGAGCATCATCAGGCAAATTGAACTTTTCCAGATAGCGCAAATTATGGGTGCGACCGAATTTGACAGTTCCCAGTCCCAAGCAACTCACCTGTATTCCTGTTTTTCCCAATGAACGTTTAGCTAGCATCAATCATAAATCTCGTGTTAAACATCGTCTTCTTCTTTAAAACGTTTTGCCAAAGTGTCTTCAACCGGTTCGGCAGGCGGGAATGCGATCTCCCAAGGAGTTTTGGCAACACCGGCGGGTGTTAGTGAATGTAAATCGGCTTTGCGATTGATGAACAAGGGCTGTAATTTTTTGGCTCCCAATATAGATAAAAGTTGATTCGCCATATTGGGAGCGAGGGTCAGTTTTGTCGGCCAGGCGATAGCAATATTAGTCTTGGGTAATGATTCGGCGAAAGCATTATCCGGCCGCACCAATCCCGGTTGTTTGGGTTCTGCACGATTAATATTGAAGGTCGCCCAGCTTGCTTTTTCAAGATTCATCCAGGGAATCAATTCAGTTAATTCAGATTTTGCCAATTCAATTACCTCTTGGGCAGACAAACCCGCACCTTTTTCAGCAAGCTTGCCGCCCAGATACAAAACACCTTCGCCATTGGGCAAATGATGACTCGAAATTGTCAGTCGGGGCGTTGTATCCATACCGACACAGTGACCAAAAAAATCGTACGGATAATGATGCTTGACCATCACTTGTTGCAGTGGCCGCAGTTGTTGTTCCGGTTTTGCGAATCCCAATTGATTTAATAAATCCTGATTGCCTTCACCACCACACAACACAAATTGCTGTGCATGAACTTCCAACGAGTCTGCACGCAAATAATAGAGGTCATCTGTGGTTTTTTGTAATTGATAGTCATTAATGACAAAACAGCGACCCTCCAGATTGTGTGCAAGATTCGTAATCAGACTTGGAACGTCGAGTACCAAGTCATCAAGTTTATAGAGGGAACCTGTGAAATCCGGATGGCGTAAAAATGCTGGGCGGCGATCAGGGTCAAGGGCAGTGACTCGTCCCCGGGTTAATTTGCTGGCAAAAAAAGTTGTTAATTTGGAGTTGAGGGTTTCTCCTGACCAGAGAAAAAAATGATCGCTCAAAATACGCGTATCGCGCAGTGATACATCGCCTTCCCCACACAAACAACGACGCCAATAAGCAGGCATTTCAGCAATCGCTTCCGATGCCCCTGTGAGTGCACCGGTTAATGTATATTTCATGCCGCCGTGAATCATGCCTTGGGACGCTATTGTTTGGCCGCTGCCGAGTGCTTGGGTATCTAACAATAACAAATCAAACCCTTTGGCCTTTGCCAGATTGGCGAACCAGAGACCTGCGACACCGCCACCGAGTACACAAATGTCGGTTTTGATGATCCTTGGTGCACTAAGCTGGGTCATGAATATTGAATAGCCTTTGACAAGTATTTCATCGCAAGAAAAAGACGGGCAGTATAAGCGCTAATGCAAAACAGTTAACCTTGGAATTTAAAAAAATGTTGGGAAGTTCTCTATGCCACCAAAGTTGTTGATTACCCGGGTCGGCTCACCCATGGGGCAAGCCTTGCTGGATTCGCTGACGGGATTTTTGGCTGGTTGTGCCGAGTTGTTGGTATGGGCTGACGGATTTGATCTGGAAGATCAAAACATAGCCTGCGCGTTAAACATTTCCATGTTGAACAAGGATCTTGACGCAGGATTGTCAGAAACCCGATTGATTACACAATATTGCTTCGCAAAAAATATTCCGGTCATTCATCTGTCCAGTTATCTGGTTTTCGGCGCCGATAAAAAAAATGTTCACAACGAAAAAGATCAACCATTGCATCAAGAAGCTGTTAACAATCCATGGTTGGATGCGGAAGAAATAGTTGTGTCACAAATAGAAAAATACATAATTTTGCGCACCAGTTGGTTGATTGCCTCTCAAGGAATTAATCCATTAACACGTTTGCTGTCTGCTTTTTTGGATGGTGCACAGGTTCAGGTTTATCGAGGTTTGCGTGGTGCGCCAACGTCAATAGATGATTTCGCCAGAGTGATAGTGGCTGTCGTAAAACAAATATTTTGCAATGCCGACAATTGGGGCGTGATGCATTATTGTTCCAGCGATCATTGCAGCGAAGAAGAGTTCGCCGAACAAGTATTGCAATATTTAATTCAGTACCAATTGTTAACGGCGGAGCCCAGTTTGCAATTGGTCGATGGTGACGAAGAGGAGCAGTTATCCAGTGCTATTTTGGGTTGTCGGCGTTTGCGTGATGGTTTTGGCATTCAGGCCAGAAGTTGGCGTCCCAATTTATTATTGCTAATCAAAGATTGGTTAACGCAACGTAACACTCATGGCATCTAAAAGCTGGTTACTAAAAATTAATTAGAATTAAAAATGAAAATTATTGAAAGTGCACAAAATAACAGTTACAAATTGTTTAAATCCCTGCTGTCAGCAAAAGGGATTAGGCAGGAGCAGCTATTTATTTTGTCGGGCAAGAAATTAGTTGAAGAATCGGTTCAGCAACGACATGAATTGATTGTTTGGGAAATTATCACCGACGAGCATCAGTCAATAACACATTTGCCAGCAGATAAAATTATTCAATTACCTAAAAGTCTTTTTAAAGAACTTGATCTATTGGGCACTTATTGCAATTTATTGGTGATGAAATTACCTGATTTCCATCAAGGTAATTTGAATCAATTGCCATACAAAGCGGAATTAGTTTTACCTTTAAGTGATCCTGGTAATTTAGGCGCAATGATTCGTTCTGCAGTTGCGTTCGGTGTAAAAAAAATATGGTTAACCAAAGAGGCTGCACACCCGTTTTTACCTAAAGCAATCAAAGCCAGCAGTGGTGCCTGTTTCCTTGCAGAATTTTATATGGCTCCATCCATTCAGGAGATAATGTCTACTTGTATAGCATTGGATGCCAGTGGGGAAAATATTCAAACATTTTCCTGGCCGGATAATTTTCGATTGTTGGTAGGGGAAGAGGGGCAGGGGGTGCCGAAACAAATACCTATTACACCTATTTCAATATCCATGGAGCCGGGGGTGGAATCACTCAATGCAACAGTTGCCATGAGCCTGGCGTTGTATCAATGGAAACTCACAAAGAATTAATTTTTTAGAACTTCATAGTTTTTTTGGTTCTATAAAATTTCCATGCCAATAAAACGCCTAATATGCCCAAGCTTGCAGCTTCGGGATGAATCAATACAAATAAAATATTGCCAATTATTAACAAATTAATAATTGTAGGGTCAGGCTCTTCATTTGGCGCGTACACACTCGCGCTAATAATGGAAAGTTGTAATTTGATACTTTGAATTAACCATTTCATAGCAAGCCCTCAAAAATCTACTTCGGCTATTTTGTCGCTAAAATTATCGACTGTCACCCAATGCCACCAAATGGCGCCATTGTGTATAGTGTAGAAGAACTTTGTTACAAGACTACCATATAAATTTTATTTTTATATTTAAATCTATCGGCGTTGATTTTTATGCCGATAAATTAGGTGCCGGAAAAAATGTTTTGGATAATGAGGTGAATTTGTTTTTTTGAATAATGTTATTCAGGTTGTACGTAATTAGATGGATTCAGTATTTTTTGTGTAAAAGATTTAATCGAGTTGTCGTTGAGTATGGAATGATAGATAGGGTCTGCTATACATTCCGCGTGTGGCTGGCGTTGTTCTATTGCTTGCTTCAAAAAAAACAGTGCTTTTTCTTTTTGATCAGACGCCAAGGCATAGCGTGCCCAGGATAATGGTGGAGTGTGGTGTCCCAAATCTGCAGGTTCTTTTTGTTCCAACAATGTGGCATAGACCTTTTTCAAACCTGCAGTCGCAAAAATCCCATCAAATTCGTCTATGCGTTGTTTATCAAAACCTGCTCGTTCAAAAAACCATTTCAACTGTGCGTAAGCTTGCTGTTCTTTGCCAAGATGAAGATAAACATTTCCGGCAATCTGATGAAAACTGAAATCCATGGGCTCAGTTTTGGCGATACGATTCAATTCCTTTTCGGCGCGATGAAATTGGTTTTCCAAAAGAAAAACCCAGGCCATATCGACTCGGGAATAGTTCAGTGGATTGAGTTCGCGTTTTTGTTGTAGGTGCAAATCAACTTCGGTAAATCTTTTTTGAACCAATAAGAAATGTGTGTAGTGAGCTAATATCAGTTCGTCATTGGGGTCAATTTCCAAGCCATGTTTGTAATGTTGTTCTGCAGATTGGTAGTCCAGGTCATGCCAGCTTATCAAATAAGCCAGCCACATATGTGCACGTGCAAGCTTGGGGTTTTGTTGAAGCGCCTTTTCAAGAAGCGCGATTACCTCGCTATAATGTTCATCGGCAACAACTTCTGAGCCAAGCAGTTTCATTTTGGCTTCAGCGATCCCTAGATAGGCCTCGGCATTTTCGGGTTGCTCGTTAAGTAATTGTTTGAAATTGATGACTGCTTTTCGCAAGTCGTGATCCTTTTCGCTTTTCAATAAAAGTAAAGATTGGCTGAGTAAATCTTCAGGCTTATTTTCCGAACGAGTGACTAACCAGCTTGTTCCCAACACCAACAATATACAAACCATTCCAATCAGTATTGAATTTGAATAGCGAAAAGCTTCGGGGTTTTGTTCAATGGTGACTTCTTGTGAAATAACAGATGGCTTGTCGGTTGTGCTCGAAATAAATTGATAGCCAACGCCTGGAATGGTTTTGATATAACGCGGACTGCGAGCATTATCTTTTAAGGCTTTTCGCAATTGACTGATGGCCACAGCAAGGCTTTCGTCATTGACAACCTTGTTTTGCCAAACAGCTTGAAGAATTTGATCTTTCTTTAAAATCGTATCGGGGTGTTCGAGAAAATAAACCAGCAGGCAGGTATGCCTGTGTTCTAGCAAAACAGTTTCTGTAGCATTGGACAATTCGTTGGTATGGGTATTTAAGGTCCAAGAATTCAGACTGTAGAGATGTTTGGTAGTCTCTGATGACATTTTGCTCTAATCCAGCGGATTCTTCATAAGAATTAATAACAATTAATTATTCTGTGTTTGTCCCTTCACGTAGATTCCTTCTACCTTTTTGCCTCTGGGCACGAGGTAAATAATCCAATAAAGTTTTTCGGGAGTCTAATTATGAGCCTTGTAAGACATCTTTGCTATGCAGATTTATTTCTGAATCTGACGGTTTGCCGTGGTGGTGGTTCTTCAAACGCATCGCCAAGATCTGCTTTTTCTTCATCATTTCCAGTTCCATTAGCTCATCGGTTGTCAGTTCTTCATTGGATAGTTCAAGCCTGTTTAGTCTCTCGGGCGGTGCATCTGCATAGGAAATAGATTTATCGCTGCGATTCAATGTGTCTGGCAGCAGTGATTCCGTAGAAAAAAGCCAGCACACCATCACACTTCATCCATATAAGAGGTTTTTATGCAAATTTTTCTTAAAGTAACATTGTTATGCTCATTGGTTTTTGGTGCAACTGAAGTTATGGCACATCAAAAAATCCAACCTTCGCTAAGTCCGTTGTGGCAACTAGATGGTTTGGAAATTCCTGAATCTGTTCTTGAAGTTAATAAAGGTGGCAAATCCTATTACTTGGTATCTGTCCTCAAAGGTGATTTTTATAGTAAAGATGGCAATGGTGATATTGCCAAAATAAGTTCCAAGGGAGAGTTGTTAGATGGTCAATGGGTAACTGGACTGAATGCACCCAAAGGTATGGCAGTATCGAAGGATCTTCTTTATGTTTCTGATATTGATGAGGTTGTTGTTATCGATGTGAAAACAGGCAATATTGTTAATGTGATTCCAGTTCCTGGTTCGGCATTTCTCAATGATGTAGTTGCTAATTGTCGAGGGGATATTTTTGTTTCTGACACTGGCGTAGGCAAGATTTTTAGGATTCGCAATTCTGTGCCCGAAATTTATATCGACAATGTGCCTAATGCTAATGGGCTTTTTATGGATAAAGATGAATTGGTTATTGGATCAGGCTCACAATTAGTTCGCTACAACACCGCATTGGAACAAACAGTGATAACGCAATTACCGTCTGGACTGGTTGATGGTATTGCCGAAACCAAGCATAACGATTATTTGGTTTCACTCTGGGAAGGACAAATTTATTGGATCCATCACGATGGCTCACAAACACTTCTGCTGGATTCGTCTCCGGAAGGAATATTTACAGCTGATTTTGCTTACAACAAAGAAAAACGAGTGTTGGTTGTACCGAATTTTTTCAGTAATACTGTAACGGCTTACAGTGTGAAATATTGATTGCGATATCTTTGTTTATAAGGTGGATTTATGAAATTGTTTGCCCTTTTGTTGTTTTGTTTGTTATCAGGCTGTACTCAGGTTTCCACTGATAGTATTGAGCGACATCAAATTAATCCATGGGAAGCGGATATTGGTTATTCGCAGATAGTGAAGCATGGCAATTTGTTTTATTTTTCGGGTGTCACTTGTGGTGGGCCGACAGATGAAGCTGCATTACCCATGTGTTACCAGGCGCTCGATGATTTGTTGCAAAAAATGCAGCTCAAACGTGAAAATATTATTCAGGAAACAATTTATGCGCGCGATATGGAATCCTTGAAAAAACAGATTCCCATGAGAAAGAAATGGTACGGCGAACATCTTCCTGCTGCTACCTGGGTACAAGTTGACAGGCTTTTTGATGAATCACACAGATTTGAAATTGAATTGATTGTCAGCGAATAATTTCTCTGCTCCAATAAAAAAGCGAACCCAATGGTTCGCTTTTTTTGTAACGCAATATCGCTGGAAACTAAAATCAGATTTTTTGGAAAACCAGTGTTGCGTTAGTGCCGCCAAAACCAAAACTGTTAGACATCACACGATTCAGCTTCACGTTGTCCTGCC
>CAZICR010000003.1:0-2598 GCA_964537795.1 uncultured Cellvibrionaceae bacterium
CAGGTAATTGCTGAACAAAGCTTGAAAGATTTTTACGAAACCTGGAAAAATGAATCTTTGGTAATTAATCAGTGGTTGGTTTTACAAGCATCCTGTTTGTTGCCTGGCACTTTGGCGCGAGTGAAAAAGTTGTTGCAACATCCGGGTTATGATGGTCGTAATCCCAATAAAATTCGTTCGTTGATTGCCAGCTTTGCTAACAACCCGATTAATTTCCATGCGGGTGATGGTGAGGGTTATCAATTTCTGGCTAATCAAATTATTCAACTCAATAGCCAGAATCCGCAGATTGCATCACGTTTATTGACCCAGCTGACAAAATGGAAGCGATATCCGGAAGCGCGGCAACAACTAATGAAGCGGGAACTTGAAAGAATTTTGACGCAATCTGATCTTTCAAAAGATGTTTACGAGGTTGTAAGTAAGAGTTTGGTTTAAACATTTCTTCGAGAACAGAACTATGCAAATCAATTGCCCCCATTGTTTTACAACCAATAGAGTTGAGAAAGAAAAATTAGCGGACAATCCTATCTGCGGAAAATGCAAAAAGCCGATTTTTTTTGGTAAGCCGATTGAATTAAACCCTGGAAATGTTTCCGCTTGTTTGGAAAAAAATGATATTCCAGTGATAGTAGATTGCTGGGCGCCTTGGTGTGGTCCTTGCCAATCGTTTGCGCCGGTGTTTGAACAGGCAGCGAAACTATTTGAACCTCATTTGCGATTTGCCAAATTAAATACCGAGGCAGTTCCCAGTATTGGTACTGCTTGGGGTATTCAGAGTATTCCCACACTAATATTGTTCAAAGGTGGTAAAGAAATACAACGTATTTCCGGCGCTTTACCTATGCAACAATTGAAGCAGTGGATTCAACAATCAGGTGTACTCTAGCTAGACTTCATTTATCAGGTGGGTGGTTGCCCACCTGAATCCTATTTAGTCATGATACAAAGGCCGCAATTGATTTTCATCTGCGGTCTTTTTTGTTTTCCCCCGCCGTAAATTAGTCAATAATTCTTTCAGCTTTTGTTTGTCGAGTTTATCAGGCGTCGTGCCAAACAAACTGGCATCGAGTTGTGCAAATATTTCTTGCAGTGGAATCGAATCTGCATGAATGGCGACATCCTGCAGACTTTGAATGGAATCATTTTTCCAATAAAGCTTGGACCATTCGACAATCGCTTTACGCAATTCAATCAGATTATTTTGTTGTAGATATTCTTTGATTTGATTCCATGCTTTGGCTTCGGATTCGGCTGCAATTCTTTCTATTTCATTTTTTCGATGAATGTAAGTATTAAATCGTTGGCGTAAATTCCACCAGGCTAAAAATAGAAAAACAGATAACAAACTAGTAGTGCCCAATGCAATATATATCCATACAGGGATAACACTTTGCATTTGAGTTTTGCCAAGATCAATTACATTTTCCTGTTTATTTGTTTCTTCTGATGAGGTTTCATCCATTATTTTTTTTGCGGCCTCTACAATCTCATCTGCCGTCGGACTGTGGCTGTTGCTACCCACGCTTAACGTAACTGCAGGCAAACTTGCAACTTGGTATTGCTGTGTTTTGGTATTCCACCACTCGATTCGCGTTTCTGGAAGTGTAAATTTTCCATCTTTGTTGGGTACTATGGCGGTAGTTTCAATACGGGAACCCAGGTTACCATTTTTATTTTTTTGATTATCCGTCTGAGCCTGATCCTGATAAAGCGTTAAACCTTCAATTGTATAAGAGGGTACCGGTGGAATTTGTGCGGCGGTTAATCCCTGTGCGGTAATGGTAATGGTACGGCTAATGGGTTCGCCCACTTTCAGGTTATCCAATCCTGCGCTCCAATGTTCGCTAATGCGCAAATCTTCAGCGGGCAACCAATTAGCTTTGTCTGCAGGCGCAGCTTTAACAGTTAATGTTTTTTCTTCGGTCATGAGCCGTAAAATATTATTGCTACCTGACATCCTGCTCCAAATATCGCCGTCATCAATTGCAACTTGATAACGCAAAGCCGGAATTGTCAGGGTTCCACTTTTCAGGGGAAATATGGCGTATCGTTTTTCGACGATTAAAGCGGGTTGATTATTAATTGTCGTCTTATAGTTTTGTTCATCCAGTTCGGTGACAAATGTATCGGGAATAGAAAGGGGATCCAATTGCGCACCAGTGAGGCTTACGTTGGTTATTAGTCGCACAGTAAAAATAATTTGTTCCTGCACGAATAAATTATCTTTGTCGATGAGTACTTCAACGCTAACTGGATCACCTCCGGCGGCTTTAAATTGTGACGATTGTTCTTCGATTGTAATTTCTATTGCGTCACTGATATTGCCGTTGATATTAAAAGAAGGAATTATAAGTTTGCCAGTTCTGCGAGGCGCCAATATCAATTTCCATTGGGTATAGGATTCACTCCGGCCATTCACTATCGACATGCTGCGACCACTTTGCGTGGTTAAGATTTCAAAATCTTTTTCCAGTGATGAGAAATAGGGTGTTTCATTGGTTTGCGGCTGATGACGTAAAGTCAGCGTCAATGTTTCTGATATACCGAGTGTATCCCGATCAACACTGGCGGTAAGGCTATCGGCGAAAGTTGGTG
>CAZICR010000003.1:2608-15943 GCA_964537795.1 uncultured Cellvibrionaceae bacterium
TAAAACAAACCCCACCCTAATCCTCCCCTTCGTAAGGGGAGGGGATTGATTACACTTCGTAGAAGCAAAAGCAGGGAGTAATGTCCCTCCCCCTTACGAAGGGGGAGGTTAGGAGGGGGTTTGTTGTCTGTTGCTACAGAATGTTCCGGCGTAGGTTGGGGTGCAAACCTCAACATTGGATTTCGATTGGAAGTTTTGTTGGGGTTTATACCCCAACCTACAAGAAAACGAGATAGGTTTTTTAATTGCAATAGTTTCATCATCATAATCGTTGATCAGCTTCGTTGTCTGGAGATTCCCAAGTGCCTTTCATTTTTTCGTATTGTTGTTTTCTGAATTCATTTTCGAATTTCCTGCGCAACAGTCCGCTCGGATCATCTGGAACCCTGCGTAACCACTGTTCGAGATTTTTTCGTTCTTCTTCGGTTAAACCATCTTTTTCCAATTCAGCCAAGGCTTTTGCTTCGGCTTCTTTTTGTTCATCACTTTTCTGCTCTTCGGATTGGGCGGATGAAGTTTGAGACGCTTGATTCATTTGCGAAGCTGTTGAACTGGATGCTTGTGAATCCGTTGCAGAAGGATTAGCTTCTGATGAATTTGAGGCATCTTGCATAGATTGATTGCCACTGGAGGAATTCTGTCCAGCAGATGAGTTCTGTTGTTGCCCATCTTGATTTTGTTGATCCTGGCTCTTTTGATCCTGATCTTTCTCTTGATCCTGACTGTTTTCTTGTTTTTGGTTTTGTTGATTTTGCTCTTGTTGATCTTTTTTATTTTGATCTTCAGATTTTTTGTCGTCTTGATTTTGATCCTGTTTGTTTTGTTCTTGTTGTTCTTTTTGCTTTTTTATAGCGTCTTCAACAATTTTGCGGTTCTTTTTTGCATCTTCCAAATTGGCATCCAGTGACAAAGCTTTATCATAAGCTTTGATGGCTTCCTCAAGTTGCCCCGCTTTGGCTAAAGCATTACCTCGATTGTAATGACCTGAAGCAGTATCTTGATTCGCAAATTGTTTGGCAGCCTCGGCAAAATTTCCCGCACGATATTCTGCGCTAGCCTTCCACTCGGGTTGGGTAAATTCTTTTGCTGCTTCATCAGCTTTGTCAGCTTCCAGTTTTTCATAGGCTTGTTGATCTTGATTTTTCCAGAGATCCATCCAGTCCACGGCGTGAGCTTTTTCAGGCGAAGAAAAAAGTAAAGGGATAAGAAAAATAATCGCCAAAGTCCCGCGACGAAACGCGTAAAGAATGATGGGTAATAGTAGTAAAACTAACCAGTGACCTTCGTCAGTCCATTGATCAAAAGTTCGATTGCTAATTTTTTCTTCAGTATTGTTGGTGTTGTTGCGATCCATTTTAATTTCAGCCAGTGATGTAAAGATTTTCATATCGTTTATATCACTGGAAAGTGTTTTGTAGCGACCTCGATTGTGACTGGAAAATTCACGCAATGAAGCTTCGTCTAAAAAGCTGGTGACAATATCATTGGATTTGTTTCGCAGAAACCCGCCATTTCGCGATGGAATTGGCGCAGGATTTTTTCCACCTACACCTAATATCGACAAACGAATTCCTGTTTCATGTTGAAGATTTTCATTGATAGTTTGCTGTGCATCAGATGTGACACCATCGGTAATTAACAACAGATCGCCCTGGTTTAATCCTGCATCTTTCAGGAGTTGTACTGCACGTGCAACGGCCGCTTCGGTATTGCTACCTTGTGCTGGCATAAGATTCGGACTGAGCATGGGTAACAAGTTGCTGATGGTTTTTGAATCCTGCGTCAGCGGTGTTACTACATGTGCATTGGCACCGTAAACCAGAAGTGCTGTTTGACCATCTTGTCTTTCACGTAGCAGATCTGCAATTTTTAAGCGCGCGCGAATAATGCGGGAGGGCTTTATATCTTCGGTCAGCATCGAAGGTGATAAGTCCAAAATAATAATCAATGCATTGGTATTTTTCTCAACCGCGACGGGGAGTTTTTTCCAGCTGGGCCCGGCCAGTGCAATTGCAGCAATAATCCAGGCAAGCATCAGTACAATCAAATTACCGCGTGATCGTTTAATAGTTTTACCTTCCAGTAAAAAAGGTAATAGTTCAGGTGAAATTAAATCTTGCCATTGGCCGGAATTTTTTTGTTGTCGCCACAGCAAAACAATTAAAGGTAATATCAATAAAATTGCCAGTAGCCAAAGTGGCCGAATAAAATGTAATTGTTCAATGAATGAATTCATTGATTCATCCTCTTGAAAAAACGGGTTTGCTGAAAAGGCTGATTAAAGAGCGTCGACATCGCCAGTAGTAAACTTAATACCAGCGCGAAAGCCAAAGGCCAGTAGAATAAAGTTTTTACTGGACGAAAAGTTTCTTCATCCGATTCACTGGGTTCAAGTTTATCCAATTGGTGATGAATGTCATCTAACTCCTGCATGCTGCGTGCACGGAAATAGGCGCCGCCGGTTTTTTCTGCCAGATTCCGCATAGCATGCGCATCCACTTCCTGATCGTAAGGACTAAATGCAATGGTGTAGATTTTTGTCTTTGCTGTTACTGCCAAATCTGTGGCTTGTTCGGGTGTAATTTCACCAGCGGTATTTTGTCCATCAGTTAATAAAATCATGACCCGCTTATTATCGGGATAATCTTTCAATCGTTTAATGCCTAGTGCTACCGCATCGCCAATGGCCGTCGACTCACCCGCTAATCCTACTTCACTTTCCAGCAACATTTGTTGCACGGTATTGGTGTCAAAAGTCAGCGGTGCTTGTAAATAGGCATTGGTGCCAAATAAAACTAAGCCCAGCCTGTCTGATGTGCGGCGTGCAACAAAATCACCTATGACTTTTTTGACAGCGACTAATCGCGTCACTCGGTATTGCTGATAAACCATATCTGGCTCACGCATACTTCCGGAAATATCGACCGCTAAAAGTAAGTCGCGTCCGGAGCTGGGCATTTTTACTGTATCGCCAATCCATTGTGGATTGGCAGCAGCACAAAGTGCTGCTATCCAGATCAGCCAGAGCGATAAATTTTTTAACGAACTTTTGGCGGAAGCTGTTAGTGTTTGTTGCAGTGCTTGTGCCTGTTGAAAAAAAGGAACACGCAACGCGGCTTGAATTTGTTCACGTGGTTTTAATCGCGAAATTAAAAAAGGCAAAGGTAATAATAAAAATATCCAGGGCAGAGCAAATTCAAACATCTTTTTGCTCCTTTAGAATTTTTGTCGGTGTTGATTTTTTTTGCCATTGATTTTGATGTTGTTTAATCCAATCAGTAATCAACGGCTTTAGAAGATCCAATTGAATAACAGGCGTCTTTTGATATTGGCCAACAATGAGCGCCTGACCTAATTCACTATTAAATGATTGTTTGCGCTTTGGCTGTTGTTCATCCAGCCATTGCAACCAATCAACACCGTTGATGCTGGCGTTAAACTGGTCTTTCCAAGCAGTCAGGGCGGTACGTTTTAATAACAAACTCGTTGCCTGAAGGAATTTTGCTGAATTTCTGTCTTGCAAAAATTCGCGCTCAATTTGTTGGAATTCAACTAATGCTTGTTGCCTGTAAGCTTCACGTTTTTTTCGGCGGTACCAAATATAAATAGCCAGACAAAGAATGATAATAATGCCGATTAATATCCACCAGCCTGGTGCGAGAGGCCAATAGCCGGGCGCATCTGGGAGGTGAATATCGGCTAAAGGTAAATCAGAGAAATTATTTTCCATTATTTAATTCCTTCCCTTGAATCACTTGACCCCTCCCTAGCCCTCCCCTTGCCAGGGGAGGGGACAGTTCCTCCCCCTGGCAAGGGGAAGGTTAGGAGGGGGTCATGCGCGGAATTACTAAAATACTTTTGCATAGAAACAATTAAATCATCTGCAGTAGAAAAATTGAGAAGTGCAATTCCCATGGATTGAGATAAATTCTTGAGTCGTTCCTGTTGCTCGATAAAACCTTGATGGAAGGCTTGTTGAAATTTTTTGTCGTTGGTTGGCAACAAGATTTGTTGTGATCCGTTTGATACAGAAAGATTGTTAGAGCTAATCAATGATGATTCCAATGGATCATGTACTTGCAACAAGGTTACATCGGTATGACGTGTGAGTTGATAAACACTGGCATTATCTTTTTCATTTAAGTCGTGAAAATCACTGATGATAAACACTGCGCTACCAGGTTTGGCAATGCGTCGGGCATCATGGATTAATGGATTAATGGCTTCTATAGATGTTTGACTAAATGGTGACGTGAGTTTTTGGTTGAAATCGTGGATTTGATGAATAAATTCCAAAACGGAATGTTTACTGCGACGTGCTTTGATGTCGCGCTGTTCCTGATCGCCCAATACCAGTCCACCAATGCGATCGCCGCGATCCAATGCTGCCCAAGCGAGTGTCGCAGCTATTTCAGCTGCGAGAACCGATTTAAAACATTGTCGACTACCAAAAAAAAGAGGTGCGCGTTGGTCAACCAAAATCAACACCGGCCTTTCGCGTTCTTCGCGATACACTTTTGTGTGAGTCACTTGTGTACGCGCTGTTACTCGCCAATCAATATTGCGGATGTCATCCCCTGCCTGATAAAGGCGCACTTCTTCAAAATCCATTCCCCTGCCTCGAAAGTGTGTACTTTCATTTCCTGCCAATGAACTGCGAACCCTGCGTTTGGGGAATAGCGACAAGCCCCGTGCGACAAATCGGGTCTGCAAAAGCTGGTCAAGTTGTGTGTAGGCGCCACTGGGCATATCTCGATCTCGTTAATGGGTATCGCACTAATTAGTGTTAGACCAGGGGTACCGCTGCCAATAAACGTTCAATTACCTGTTGGGCATTGATGCCCTTGGCCTCTGCTTCAAATCGCAAAATTAGACGATGACGCAAAACATCAAAGGCGACCGCCTGAACATCATCGGGTGACACATAGTCGCGACCTTGTAACCATGCATGGGCACGAGCGCAACGATCCAAGGCAATAGTGGCTCTCGGGCTGGCACCGAATTCGATCAGGCTTGCCAGTTCCTTGTGGTACTGTGCAGGACGTCGGGTGGCGTTAATCAAATGCACCAGATAATTTTCAACAGATTCGGCCATATGCAGCCCCAATACTTCCTGACGTGCAGCCAAAATACTGCTTTCGCTGATAATCTTGGGAAGTTCAACCGACTGATGTGACGCTTCCTGACGTGCAAGATGCAGTATCTGTTTTTCTGCTTCCAAACTGGGGTAATCAACCACGACATGCAATAAAAAACGGTCCAGCTGCGCTTCGGGTAAAGGGTAGGTTCCTTCTTGTTCTATAGGGTTTTGCGTTGCCATCACCATAAAGAGTTTTGGTAAAGGATAGGTTTTGCTGCCCACACTGACTTGTCTTTCTGCCATGGCTTCCAGTAAGGCCGATTGCACTTTTGCCGGTGCGCGGTTGATTTCATCTGCCAAAACCAGATTATGAAATATAGGGCCTGGTTGAAATTCGAATAGGCCTGACTGGGGCCGATAAATATCAGTTCCCGTGACATCAGCTGGCAGCAAATCGGGGGTAAATTGTACGCGATGGAATTTTGCTTCTATCCCTTGCGACAAGGTTTTAATCGCTTTGGTTTTTGCCAGCCCAGGTGCGCCT
The DNA here is from genome assembly GCA_964537795.1 of uncultured Cellvibrionaceae bacterium. GTDB lineage: Bacteria > Pseudomonadota > Gammaproteobacteria > Pseudomonadales > Cellvibrionaceae > Cellvibrio. The sequence goes on from CAZICR010000003.1 coordinate 8,233, forward strand.
TCGACTAATAAATGACCATCTGCGAGGAGCGCAATTAACATGCGATTAATAAGATGATCTTGCCCGACTATCTGTTGATTTAACCAAGTCGCGAGCGATTGGATTTGATCGTAATTCGACATAGGGTTTTATCCTGATTTAAAGTTCGCTAACTGACCGTCAAATTTGGAGGCAGTTCCTAATTTTTCAATGCTGAAAGTTATTAATCGGCTAATCTTAAGAAGCAGAATCCCGCTCCTTCACAAGGAGGGGTCAATAATGCTTAAGATCTTCATAAAAACTGATCATTTTAAATCCCCCCTAACCCCACTTTTTCAAAGTGGGGACTAATTCCCTCTCCCTCTGGGAGAGGGCTAGGGTGAGGGCGAAATTTACTTTAAGGAGCCAAAAAAGTGGATAGTCAACATATGAGCCAACATCAATTCGATAGGTTTATGGATGAGTTGAATGCTTTTGCAGTCAAACAATTGGATTCTGCAGAAGCAGAACAGCTGATGGTATTGGCGCGCTTATTTTTTACTCACTATCCGCTCGAAGAGTTGGCGAGTCGGCATTTCAGTGATGTATTTGGAAGTATTTATCACTGGTGGCGATTTATTCAGCAGTTTGATGGCAAAGCACCCAAGCTTAGAGTGTTCAATCCTGTTTTGGCTGAAGATGGATGGGTTTGTCCGCACACGGTAATTGTGGTCCTTCAAAAAGATATGCCCTTTTTGGTGGATTCAATTCGTATTGAAATGAATCGTCGAAATATCGCCATTCACGGTTTGAAAAGCACGGTAATGAATGTTTGTCGCGATGATAAACACAAATTGATCAGCTTAAGCGACAGCCTTGATGATATAGAAAATGCGCAAGCAGAAGCTTTGATATTTTTGGAGATCAGTCTGCACTCGCAAGAAAATGAATTGAAGGATTTGCGCGATAGTTTGTTATCGGTTTTGGATGAGGTGTTGCGAGTAGTTAAGGATTACAAGCCTATGATGGAACAGATTGTCAGAATTGAAAAAAATCTGCAGTTGGCCGTGGGTTCGGTGATGGCACCCTTGGTGAAGGAAAGCCAGGAATTTATTCGTTGGCTCATGGCCAATCATTTTACTTTTTTGGGATTTTCGGAATATGAATTTGTAGACTCTGAATCTGGCAAACAATTGCGTGAAATTTCGGAAAAACGACTGGGTGTCTTCGCATTTCGGAATGCACAGCAATCCATCATTGATGTTTCTCAATTTAATGAAGGTATGGCTAAATTCCATTTGGTTCCCCAGATAATAACCTTCTCAAAATCGTCCATTCGTTCCCGCGTTCATCGACATGCCTATTCGGATTATGTGGTGATCAAAAAATTTAACTCGAGCGGTGAGGTAGTAGGTGAGTCCCGATTTATGGGGCTGTATACCTCTACGGTTTACAGCTTGAGTCCGATTGGCATCCCATTAATTCGCGAAAAAATCAATAAAGTGATCGAGCGAAGCGGGTTAAATCTCAACAGCTATTATGGAAAAAGTTTCAAACAGATCTTGGAAACCTTTCCCCGTGACGAACTATTCTTAAGCGGCAGTTCGGAATTGTATGAAACGCTAATGGGTGTCGCCCAAATTAATGAACGGTCGATGGTCAAGCTATTTGTTCGTCGTGATCTATTTGGAAAATTTGTGACCTGTTTGATTTATATTCCACGCGATTATTTTTCAACAAAGATACGTCTGAAAATTCAGGAATTAATTGGAGATCTGTTAGGTACCAGTGAATGTGAATTTACGACTCTGTATTCTGAATCGATTCTTGCTCGCGTTCATTTGGTTTTTAAATTAAGCAGTCAACCGGTTCCTGAAATCGATATAGCGGCTTTGCAATCCAAAATAGTCGAAATAACACGTTCTTGGGAAGATCAATTGCAATATTCATTAATTGAATCCCAGGGCGAAGAAAAGGCCATGCGATTATTACATGATTATCGCAATGCCTTTGCTTCTTCTTATCAGGAACAATTTGATTCACGTAATGCAGTACAAGATATTCTGATTATGGACTCCATGACAGAAACCAATGATATTGCCATGAGTTTTTATCAGCCAGTCAGTTCAACAGAAAATGAATTGCGCTTTAAGATATTTCATGAAAATCAAACTCTGGAATTGTCGGATGTGATTCCGGTACTTGAACACTTAGGCTTACGTGTTGTATCTGAAAGCTCACATGAAATTCGACGTACGGATGGTGATTTCGTTTGGTTGCATGATTTTCATCTGCAACATCATTTTGTTTCTGAATTTGATATTCATGCAGTCAAAGAAAACTTCCAAACTGCTTTTGCGGCTATATGGCGCAAACGAATGGATAGTGACCCTTTCAATAGGCTCGTGTTAAGTTGCGGCTTGAAATGGCGTGAAGTGGTGTTACTGCGCGCCTACGCTTGTTACATGAGACAAACCTTGTTTAATTTTGCCGATACCTATATTGCGAATGCGTTAGTGAATCACTCAGCATTGACGCGTTTATTAATCGATTTATTTAATGCCAAGTTTGACCCAACTTTTAATATGGGTATTAAAGCCAATCAAGACATTATTGATAATTGTCGACAAAAAATATTGCAGGGTTTGAATAAAGTAGAAAATCTTAATGAAGATAGAATTGTTCGTCGTTATCTGGCAATGATCGATAGCAGTGTTCGAACGAATTATTACCAGACAACTGAAGCAGGTACTGAAAAAGATTATCTATCGATAAAATTAAGTCCGCGTACTATTCCCGATATTCCTGAACCGAGACCTCTCTACGAAATTTTTGTATTTTCGCCTCGTGTGGAAGGCGTACATTTGCGGTCAGCAAAAGTGGCGCGTGGCGGCCTGCGTTGGTCGGATAGATTGCAGGATTATCGAACAGAAGTCCTGGGTTTGGTAAAAGCACAACAAGTAAAAAATGCTGTGATAGTACCCAATGGTGCAAAAGGTGGATTTGTTTGCAAACATCCGCCTCAAACCGGTGGACGTGACGCTATTCTGAAAGAAGGAATTGAGTGTTACAAAATATTTATTCGTGGTTTGTTGGATCTTACCGATAATTTAATTGAGGGCAAAATTAAATCGCCAGAAGATACCTTGAGGTTCGATGAGGATGATCCTTATTTGGTAGTGGCTGCGGATAAAGGCACAGCGACATTTTCTGATATAGCCAACAGTATTTCTGCAGAATATCGTTTTTGGTTGGGCGATGCTTTCGCATCAGGCGGCAGTCAGGGCTATGATCACAAAGCCATGGGCATTACTGCACGCGGCGCCTGGATTTCGGTGCAGCGACATTTCAAAGAAAAAAATATCAATATTCAACAGGACCCAATCAGTGTTCTGGGTATAGGCGATATGTCAGGTGATGTTTTTGGTAACGGCATGTTGCTGTCGCAAGCGATTAGTCTGGTTGCTGCATTTGATCATCGTCATATTTTTATTGACCCAAAACCTGATTCGGTAAATGGATTTATTGAGCGTAAACGCTTGTTTAATTTACCTCGTTCAAGCTGGGCAGATTATGATTCGTCTCTCATCAGTGAAGGTGGTGGGGTTTTTAGTCGCGATCTGAAGTCAATTGCCATCACACCGCAAATGCAAAAAATATTTGAGATTCAATCCGAATCTTTAACTCCGACAGAGTTTATTTCTGCATTGTTAAAAGCACCGGTTGATTTAATTTGGAACGGTGGAATCGGTACCTACGTAAAATCCAGTGTCGAAACTCATGCGGATGCCGGTGATAAAGCCAATGACATTTTACGAGTTAATGGGAATGAGTTGCGTTGTAAAGTATTTGGTGAGGGTGGCAATTTAGGAATGACGCAAAGAGGCCGCATCGAATATTGTTTAAATGGTGGAAGTTGTAATACAGATTTTATTGATAATGCGGGTGGTGTAGATTGTTCCGATCATGAAGTCAACGCGAAAATTCTATTGAATGAAGTAGTTGCCAATGGCGATCTCACTCTAAAACAACGCAATCAGTTGTTGGTTGAGATGACAGATAATGTCGCACAACTTGTTTTGCAAAATAATTATCATCAAACCCAGACCATCAGTGTGGCGCAATCGGAAGCGCTTTCCAGAAGCGCCGAGTACCGTCGGTTTATGAACGCATTGCAAACTGCAGGTCGATTAAATCGCAATCTGGAGTTTTTACCTAATGACGATGTATTACTGGAGCGTCAAACCCATGGAAAAGGTTTGACCCGCCCTGAGTTGGCAATTTTGGTTTCTTATGCAAAAGCCATGTTAAAAGAGGATTTGGCAGTTTCGGATATTGCAGATGATGATTATGTTGCGAATTTTATTGAAGGTGCTTTTCCTAAAAGACTATCACAGCTTTATCCTGACGTGATGCGTAGGCATAGATTGCGTCGTGAAATTGTAGCGACACAAATTGCCAATGACATTGTCAATAATATGGGCATTACCTTTGCACAACGCTTGATGGAATCTACTGGTGCCAAATCCGGTGATGTTGCTAAAGCCTACATTATTGCACGCGATATTTATCGTGTAGATGAATTTCAACAGGAGTTGGAAAAAGTAGATTATCGAGTTAATCCGCAAATACAGTTACAATTGGTCAATGGGATGATGCGTCGTGTCCGTCGCGCTGCGCGATGGTTTTTACGAAATCGTCGCAGTAATTTAAATCCCGCTGTGGAGGTGAATTGTTTTGCGCCGGCTATGGCAGAAATAGCCCAATCCTTACCAACTTTATTGCAGGGTGATCCCTTAATTGAGTGGCAACATTCATGGCGTAAATTACAGGAAGCAGGCCTGCCTGAAAATTTAATAGTGTCAGCGACAAGACCAGCGAATCTCTATTCAGGACTAAGTGTTGCTGAATCTGCGCGCATTTCCAATCAACCTTTGGATAGGGTGGCAAGATTGTATTTCAGTTTGGGTAACTATTTAAGTTTACCCTGGTTTTCCAATCAAATTTCCGATTTGAAAGTCGATAACTTCTGGCAAGCTATGGCCAGAGAAACTTATATGGACGACCTTGAAGCACAATTACGTTCACTCAGTATTTCGTTAGTCCGCTTTGTGGATGATGATTCTCAAATTCCTGCTGTTATTCACCAGTGGAGTTTACATCATCAATTATTAATTGGTCGTTGGAAGACTATGGTCAACGAGCTACAAGCGGTTAGTGGAACTGATTTCGCCATGTTCTCGGTAGCACTTCGTGATTTGCTCGATTTGGCTCAAGCCAGTCAACACAATGATGTTACATTTTTTTAATCGGGTGGGTATCTCTCGCCCCTTTTTAATTTACGCATTCTGTTAGCAGTTATCCGGTCTGCAAGCATGAATTTTTTAATTGTTAACCTGGCAATTCCGGCAGAAGAGTTTGTGCGTCTGTATCAAGGCAGCGCAAAAGTGGTTATTGCCAAATCACTCGACGGCAGGCAAGTCAAATTTCCTGCCGACATTCTACGTCCCTATGTATTACATCAAGGCGTTTATGGTCAATTCAAAATCCATTTCGACGAATTTCATAAGTTCAAGTCGATAGAGAAGCTGTGAGAGTTTAGTTTTTATTTCCTATATGCTGATCAGTCAATTATAATCACGGCCTTTAAATGGCAGGCTCCAGCCAACGATTCTGAAAGATCTAATAACACAGTTGGAATTCGTCAATTACTTTTAGATGGAATCGTGAAAGCTGAGAAGGCTATTTGTGAAGGTAAAGTTTTTTCTCATGAAGAAGCAAAAGAAAGATTGAAAAAGTATCTAGTCAAAAACTCCCAATAGGTTATTCATGTACTCCATTCTCCGTCCCATGCTTTTTTCGTTAAATCCTGAAACCTCTCATGAGGTTAGTTTGTCGTTGCTGAATCTTGCCGAGAAAACGCATGTGTTGGGTTTATTATCTGTGGATGTAATGGAAAATCCGGTGACTGTGATGGGCATTCGTTTTCCCAATCCTGTCGGCCTTGCTGCCGGGTTGGATAAAAATGGTGATTACTTTAACGCTCTGGGTAAATTGGGTTTCGGCTTTATTGAAATTGGAACAGTGACTCCAAAAGCGCAACCGGGAAATTACAAGCCTCGTTTATTCCGGTTACCTGAAGCACAAGCGATTATTAATCGTATGGGTTTTAATAATAAGGGTGTTGATCATTTGGTTGATCAGGTTAAACAGCGCCGCTATCAAGGTATATTGGGAATCAATATAGGAAAAAATGCATCGACTCCTGTTGAAAGTGCAGTGGATGACTATTTGATTGGAATGCAAAAAGTTTATGAGCATGCAGATTACATTACGATCAATATCTCTTCACCGAATACCCAGGGTTTGCGTAGTTTACAATTTGGTGATTCGCTAAAACAATTACTGTCCCAATTGAAGGATGAACAGTTTAGATTGCAACAGCTTTATAAGCGCTATGTACCTTTCGCTGTAAAAATTGCACCAGATTTAACTGATGAAGAAACCAGACAGGTTGCTGAAATTTTATTGGAAAATAATATAGATGCAGTGATTGCAACCAATACCACACTAAGTCGTGAAGATGTCAGGGATTTACCTTTTGGTAATGAATCAGGTGGATTGAGTGGTTTACCGGTACAAAAAAAATCAACAAAAATGATTCGAAATTTGCGATCTATTGTCGGAAAAAAAATGCCGATTATCGGAGTAGGGGGAATCAATGATGCGCAAAGTGCAGGAGAAAAAATTTGTGCAGGTGCCAGCCTCGTACAAATTTATACTGGTTTTATTTATAAAGGGCCTGCAGTAATTGCGGAGGCGGCAGAAGGAATAAGGCGTTTAAGCCTGCAATAATTTGTGTTTGCCGGCAATTAGCTTTCCTCTCTTAAAACTATTTTTTTATAACAAAATTCGCATATTTAGAAAGGCCTGCTAGTCTTAGGGGAAAGCTCAAATTTGGAGAATTATCTTGGCTAGTTACAATCCGCAAGAAGCATTAAAACAGTATCGTCAGCTGGGTATTGAGTCTGAAGTGAATACGGCTTCATCTCACAGGCTTATTCAGATGTTGTTTGAAGGTGCGATTAGTAAGCTGGCAACAGCCCAAGGCGCTTTGGAAAGGAAGGATTTGGCGACAAAAGGTGAAGCTTTGAGTGCGGCTATTGGCATTATCGGCGGATTGCGCAGCTCCCTGGATATGTCCACAGGTGAGATTGCTGAAAATCTCGATCGACTTTATGAGTACATGAATATTCGATTGTTAGATGCCGGATTACATAATGATCTGCAAAAAATTGTAGAGGTATCGCAACTATTAAAAACCCTCAAATCAGGTTGGGATGAAATTACTCCCGCAAATTAATCCGCTTTACATAAATTTTAAAATAGAACTTTGCTTTCTTATTTCCTTATGATCTCAGTGTGTCTAATTGAGCGACAGTCAGCATTATAAATTTTCTGTCATAAATTTGACTAACCTGAAACTCTCGTCTATTACTTTATCCAAAATGTTAATTCATTGACTGATGCGTAGTGAGAATTCAAGGAAATATAATGTTACATTCCAATAATGTTCTGGTAATTGATGATAATGTCGAAAGAGCAGCACATTTAAAAATTGTGCTGGATTTTTTAGGTGAGCCAGCACAGTTAATTAGGAGCAATCAAACCAAACAGTTTTTTTCCGAGGACACACAACCTGCTCATTTGCTGGCGGTTTTTTTCGGTGATTTCAGTCAAAGTGATTATTGCC
>CAZICR010000003.1:15953-22399 GCA_964537795.1 uncultured Cellvibrionaceae bacterium
GACGCATTGGAAGACGGTTTTCGTCGCATGATTATCGCCAATCTTTCGGTACCGCCCAGTTACAATAAATTGGTAGATACCTTGCATCGTGCGCGCCTGTATCAGGAAGCGCAATCTAGCAGCAAAAAATCTTCGCAACGTCGCCCTGTGCATTTGTTCCGCAGTTTGGTCGGCACCAGCCGTGAAATTCAAACGGTTCGTGAAATGATGGCACAGGTTGCTGATAAAGATGTATCAGTATTAATTACTGGTGAATCCGGTACTGGCAAAGAAGTTGTCGCGCGTAATCTACACTACAACTCACCACGTCGTGATAAACCCTTTGTCCCCGTCAATTGCGGTGCAATTCCTGCAGAATTATTGGAAAGCGAATTGTTTGGCCATGAAAAAGGTGCGTTTACTGGTGCAATTAATTCGCGTGCCGGCCGTTTTGAAATGGCCGAAGGTGGTACTTTATTTTTGGATGAAATTGGCGATATGCCGCTCAACATGCAGGTGAAAATTTTACGCGTGTTGCAGGAAAGGTGTTTTGAGCGTGTGGGCAGTAATAAAACCCAGGCAGTGGACGTACGTGTTATTGCTGCAACCCATCGAAACCTTGAACAGATGATTGCCGAAAATCAGTTTCGTGAAGATCTCTACTATCGTTTGAATGTATTTCCAATTGAAATTCCCGCATTAAAGGACCGTGCAGAAGATATTCCTTTATTAATAAATGAATTGGTTTCGCGTATGGAAAGTGAACAACGTGGATCAATTCGTTTTAATTCCGCCGCCATTATGTCGCTGTGCCAACACGATTGGAGCGGTAACGTTCGCGAACTGGCCAATTTGGTAGAGCGGATGGCGATTATGCATCCCTATGCAGTTATCGGCGTAAAAGATTTACCGGCAAAATATCGTCATGTCGATATAGTAGAAGAAGAGTTTGTCACTGAAAATAAATCGACAACTCACGCGAATGGCACCAGTTTTGTCAGTATGAATGACACACATTTATTGCCCGACCAGGGAATTGATCTGCGTGAATATATCGCTAATCTGGAAATGAGTTTGATTCAACAAGCCCTCAATGATTGCGGCGGAGTTGTTGCCCGTGCCGCCGAAAAACTCTGTGTTCGTCGCACCACTCTTGTCGAAAAAATGCGTAAGTATGATATGTCGCGTCAGGAAGTAATGGAGTAATTATTCTTGATCAATCCAATAATCAGGCTTTCTGTGTTGGTGAGCTATCGCAATAATAAGAATGCAATCCTTTTCAATTGCATAAAGAATTTTGTATGGGAATTTGTGCAGTAAGCATTTTCGTATATTGTCACGTTCTATTGACCATGCATCAGGGTATTCAGCGATACGTAGAACAGCTTTTTTAATTTCTTCATTGAATCGATTGCCTAATCCTGCGAGTTCAAAATTATAAAACTCCTCTGCATCCAATAATTCCTGTAGAGCAAAGGAGGAAAAAATAATGTCCATTAACGATCCTTAAATACTTCATCCATTGAATAAGTTCTTAGCTTTCCTGCTCGATAGGCATTCAAACGTTTTTGCGCTTCGTCTGCCCAAAGTTCATCAAGATTTTTATCGGGTTGGTCTAAACTTTTTAGTATCCCCTCAACTAATAAAAATCTATCTTGAGGTTTCAGTTTAAGCGCTTGATTTAAAATATCTTTTTCGGTCATAGGAACACCTAATAGAGGGTTAAACGGTTTGCGATAACACATTCTATCGGCAGATTGTTAAAAACGACAGGTAGGAATAGATAAATCCTTTGAAAAGTCCCAAGCGGCAATCTTTTTCCCATCTTGGCACCCGGCTTGCAATTACCCTTGTAATCGACGAAAGCGTTGGATTCTTGACGCGATCAGGCAACATTGGGGTGATTTATGCAGGTGGTTTCGCTGGTAAATTCCGGAGCAAATGTCAAAAGTCTGCCATTGAATGCAGGTTCTGCGGCGGATGCTGTCGCTAAAAATCAGGATCTTAAAGCGGCTTTCGACATGTTCAATCAGATGTCACAGCAGTTGGCGGATTCTTATTATTTACTGGAAAACCGTGTTGCCGAATTAAATCAGGAACTCAGCAGTGTTACTCATCAACGTTTGGAAGAATTAGCGGAAAAAGAAAAACTTGCACATCGTTTGGAAAGTTTATTGAATTTTTTACCGGGTGGTGTGGTGGTGTTGGATTCATCCGGTTATGTCTCTGAATGCAATCCTGCTGCAATCGAATTATTGGGTGAGCCACTTGAAGGTGAATTGTGGCGCGATGTGATTCAACGCAGTTTTGCCCCGCGTCAGGATGACGGCCATGAAGTGTCATTGCGTGATGGTCGTCGCATCAGTTTTCAAACTCGCAATTTGGGTGAAGATGGTCAAATTATTTTATTGACCGATCAAACCGAAACTCGCCGCTTACAAAGTGAATTAAGTCGCCACGAACGTTTGTCTGCGTTGGGCAAAATGATAAGTGCACTGGCACATCAAATTCGCACACCTTTATCTGCAGCCATGTTGTATGCCGGGCATTTATGTGACGGCAAGTTGGACGCAGAAAAACAACGACAATTTTCTGAAAAAGTATTATCACGTTTACACAATATTGAACGTCAAATTCAAGATATGTTGTTTTATGTAAAAGGTGAATTACCGCTAAACGACATGATAAGTGTTAATGAGTTGGAGCAACTGCTAAATGAGTCAATGGAAGCTGTATTGATGACTAGCAAATCAACTTGTGATTGGGATAATCAAGCGGGTGAATATTACATTCAATGCAATCGTGATGCATTAATTGGTGCTCTGTTAAATCTGGTCAACAATGCTATTCAAGCGGTTGAACATCACGCTCAATTAAGTATTGCGTTCAAACTGAAAAAATCAGAAAAAGCTGCGCAATTAATTATTCAAATTTCAGATAAAGGCCCAGGTATGTCAGCAGATATTCTGGCAAAGGCCGGCGATTTATTTGTCACAACCAAAGCCCAAGGTACTGGGTTGGGTTTAAGCGTAGTGCAAGCAGTTGTGCGTGCACATTCAGGCGAATTTTTATTGGAATCACAGGCAGGGCAGGGCACCAGTGCCAGTTTGTTTTTGCCGCTTGTGAATTATTAATTAATATGAAGTACAAAAAGGTGAGGTGAGACCATGGCATTTGCAATGCAAAAAATTAACACTCAACCGAGTATTCATGTATTAGTCGTTGAAGACGACAATAACTTACGTGAAGCTTTGGTGGATACTTTGCAGTTAGCAGATTATCAAGTTACTGCGGTGAATAGCGCTGAAGATGCCTTGAAAGAATTGGCCATGCAAAATGATATTGCCTTGATGGTTTCTGATGTGAATATGGGTGGCATGAGTGGTCATGATTTATTGCGCAATGTCAAAACCGATTATCCGCAGATTCCAGTTATTTTAATCACTGCCTATGCAAGCGTAAGCGAATCAGTCGATGCGATTAAAAATGGTGCTGTCGATTATTTAGTGAAACCTTTTGCCCCGAATATTCTGGTTGAAACCATTGCACGTCATTTAGGAGTCGCGCAATTAGTGGGCGATGAACCGGTAGTCTCGGCTGCCGCCAGCAAACAATTATTGCAATTGGCACAGCGTGTTGCCGTTTCCGATTCAACAGTATTAATTCTCGGCGAATCAGGTACAGGTAAAGAAGTATTAGCGCGTTATATTCACGAGCATTCCACTCGTCGCAATCAACCTTTTATTGCTATTAACTGCGCAGCCATTCCTGAAAACATGTTGGAAGCCATGTTGTTCGGTTATGAAAAAGGCGCTTATACAGGCGCACATGCGAGTACGCCGGGAAAGTTCGAGCAAGCGAATGGCGGTACTTTATTGCTCGACGAAATTTCTGAAATGGATATAGGTTTGCAGGCAAAATTATTGCGAGTATTACAGGAACGCGAAGTAGAGCGTTTGGGTGGACGTAAAACGATTAAGTTGGATGTGCGTGTGATTGCAACCTCTAACCGGGATATGCGTAGTGAAGTAATTGCCGGAAAATTCCGCGAAGACTTGTACTATCGTTTGAGTGTAATGCCTTTGCGTTGGTTGCCTTTGCGTGAACGTCCTGAAGATATTGCGCCTTTGGCAGAAAAACTTTTACAAAAACATGCGCAAAAACAAAATCGTCGCGGCATGAGCTTGTCACCATCTGCACAACAAGCCTTGTTGTCTTATTCCTGGCCAGGCAATGTTCGTGAGTTGGATAACACCATGCAACGCGCATTAATTTTACAAGCAGGTCATTTAATTCAAGCAGAAGATTTAGGGCTGGATATTGCGCAGACCATGGCAATTTCAAATGATTTTCCTGCAACAAGCAGAACACCTGACTTTCCCGTACCAACATTTCAATTTTCAAGTCCTGTAACAGAAACTACCAATAATCCAGCACAACAATTAGGTGATGATTTACGAAAACACGAATATGAAATCATTATGAATACTTTGCGTTTGGAAGGTGGTAGCCGAAAAAATACCGCCGAACGTTTGGGAATCAGTGCGAGGACCCTGCGTTATAAAATTGCGAGACTGCGTGAGGAGGGGTTTGCGATTACGGAGTGATTTTTTAGTTGTTAGATTGCTGATGTTTGTTGAGATTTTAAATCCCCCCTAACCCCCCTTTTTCAAAGTGGGGGATTTCTTACATTTTTCAAAACCCTCATTAATTTCAACATATCTGTTTGAATAAAAAATCAAATGTTGAATTGGCACTATCCAGTTCCCCACTTTGAAAAAGGGGGGCTAGGGGGGATTTAAAATCTCAAAAAGTATTTTAAAAGCCTGCATCAAGGCAATCCCCTTCCGGCGGCAAAAGCTGGCCTGTTTTGTGCAATAACCTATACAAATCTGTGCGTTGCCAATTTATTGGCGTAGGAGAAAAGGTTATGACTGACAGAGTAGATATTAATCGCTTGCTAACAGATATGCGTTCGCTGAAATCGCAGACGCAGGTTTTTCAACGTCCGGCTATGAATTCCACTGCTGAAATAAATCCGTTTTTAACCACAGGTGCAGTCAAGGTTGATCAGGTAAATAAAGCCCCGAGTTTTGGTGACTTGATGTCACAAGCAATTAACAAAGTGAACGAGGTGCAAAAAAAATCCAGCTCTATGGCAGAAGCTTATGAAAAAGGTGTGGCGGGTGTGGATATTACGGATGTGATGATCGCATCGCAAAAAGCATCGGTTTCATTTCAGGCGATGGTGCAAGTGCGTAATAAATTGGTTGAAGCCTATCGCGATGTAATGAATATGCCAATTTGATTGTTGATCAAAAAAAGTATTTTTCGAAATGAGTAGATTGGAGAAATAAAATGGCCGCGGCAGCAGAACAAAATATGCCAGCAAAAGCGAAAGTGAATGGTGATTTTCTCGAAGGTTTCAGCAATCTGAATTTGCTAAGGCAAATTGGTTTGATGATCACCTTGGCTGCTAGTGTTGCAGCAGGCTTTGCTGCTGTCATGTGGATTCAAGGCAGTGATTATCGCCCTCTTTACGGTCGCATGGATAACATGGATATTACCAATGTCATGGAAGTTCTCGACCAGAATCAAATTAAATATAAATTGGATGAACGTTCAGGTGCTTTATTGGTTGAAGCGGATGATGTGCATATGGCGCGTTTGAAATTGGCAGAGTTTGGTATGCCGGGTGATGCCAATGTCGGTTTTGAGTTGATGGATAAGGAACAACCATTAGGTACCAGTCAATTTATTGAAAACACGCGTTATCAACGCAGCATTGAAGGGGAACTTGCACGAACCATCACCAATATTGTCTCCATTCGTAGTGCTCGTGTGCATTTAGCGATTCCGAAAAAAACCGTTTTCGTGCGTGATACAGCGAATCCTACTGCATCGGTTTTCGTTGAATTATTTGCTGGTCGGAGTGTTGATCCAGCACAGGTTAAAGCGATCATGAATTTGGTTGCATCTTCAGTTCCTGATATGAAAATGGCGGATGTGACAGTGGTTGATCAACATGGAAATTTATTATCAACTGGTGAAGACAGTTCGGAATTATTGTTAGCCAGCAAACAGCATCAATATGCCGAAGAGGTTGAAAACAGTGTCATAAAACGGATTAACAGTATTTTGGAGCCTGTTATAGGTGCTGGGAAATTTAAGGCAGAAGTCAGTGCCGATATTGATTTCACCGCGGTTGAACAAGCGGCAGAAGTTTTTAATCCGGATTTGCCAGCTGTGCGCAGCGAACAAACACTTCAGGAAGTAAAAACCGGTGGTGATTCTGCGGGCGGAATTCCCGGTGCATTAACCAATCAACCTCCAGGTACTAATGTCACAGCGCCTGAACAAATTGATCCCGCAACAGGACAACCGATTGTTGTAAAACCCCCCACCAATAATCGTGAGCAGGCAACACGCAATTTTGAGTTGGATAGAACGGTGAGTTATACAAAACA
>CAZICR010000003.1:22409-25464 GCA_964537795.1 uncultured Cellvibrionaceae bacterium
GGGACACTAAAACGTTTAACCGTTGCTGTGGTAGTGGATGATAAGGTCAGTGTCAATGAAGATGAAGAAACTGTTCGCACAGCCTGGACAGCGGAAGAATTGAATCGCTTGTCTATACTGGTGAGAGACGCTGTAGGTTTCAGTGCTATACGTGGTGATAGTGTGAATGTATTAAATACGCCTTTTGTCGGTGTACCGGAACTGGCAGAAGAACAACTTGAAGAAATTCCCTGGTGGCAAGCCTGGTTGATGTCGAACATTAAACTATTCGCCGGTCTGATTGTGTTTCTTGTGATGGTGTTTGGCATCATTCTGCCCATTTTCAAAAGTTTATCGCGGCAAGGTGGAACAATCGCAGAGCAGGAAGAAGCGCGTCAATTGGCAGCATTGGAAGCTGCTGGCACAGTCGGTATGGATGGCATGTCTGATGAAACTGTAACCCTCACAGGTGGCAGTGCGTTGATGTTGCCCGGCCCTGAAAATAGTTATGAACATCAAATCACTGCCATTAAAGGTTTGATTGCCGATGATCCTGGTCGTGTTGCGCAGGTAGTGAAAAAATGGGTGAATCGCGATGACTAATGAAAAGAATGCACCGGCAGAAAAAGCCAAACCCAAATTACGTTATTTGGATCAGGCCGCGATTTTATTGATGTCGCTGGGTGAACAAGATGCAGCGGAAATTTTAAAACACATGGGGCCTAAAGAAGTGCAACGTTTGGGTACTGCCATGACGGCTTTGCAAAATGTCCAGCAAGTCGAAGTGCAATCGGTTATTGGAAATTTTTTTGAAGAGGTTAGAAATTTAACTGGTTTGGGAATCGGAACTGACAATTACATTCGTAAAATGCTGGTCACTGCATTGGGTGATGATAAAGCGAATAGTTTAATTGATCGTATTTTGTTAGGCGGTAACACCACCGGTCTGGATACTTTGAAATGGATGGATTCACGTTCAATCGCCGATATGATTCGCAACGAACATCCACAAATTCAGGCAATTGTGATTGCCTATCTTGATGCTGATCAATCCGCACAAATTCTATCGTTTTTTCCTGAAAAAGTTCGCCTCGATATTATGATGCGGGTTGCCTCTTTGGATACAGTACAACCGCAAGCGTTACAAGAACTCAACGATATTCTTGAAAAACAATTTTCCGGCAATGCTTCATCGCAAACCAAAGCCATGGGTGGTTATAAAGTGGCGGCGGAAATTATGAATAATTTGGATGGATCGATTGAAGCTGAATTAATGGAGAGTATTAAGGAAGTTGATGAAGATATGGGTAACCAGATTCAGGATTTGATGTTTGTGTTTGATAATTTGAAAGAAGTGGACGATCGCGGAATACAAACCCTGTTGCGCGAGGTCTCTTCTGAAGTCCTGGTGGTGGCACTCAAAGGCGCTGATGAAGAATTGAAAGAAAAAATCTTCAAAAATATGTCAAAACGTGCAGCTGAATTGTTGCGCGATGATCTTGAAACCAAACCGCCAATGCGCTTGGCCGATGTAGAAGCGGCGCAAAAAGAAATCTTGATTACTGCTCGTCGCATGGCCGATGCGGGTGAAATTATGCTGGGTAGTTCAAGTGAGCAGATGATTTAAACCCTCACCCTAACCCTCTCCCAAAGGGAGAGTGGAGGGATTTAAGATGGTTAATTTTGCGAATATTTTAAATCCCCCCTAACCCCCCTTTTTCAAAGTGGGGAACTATTCCCCTCTCCCTCCGGGAGAGGGTCAGGGTGAGGGTAAACTGAGACAAAACCATGACTGATCCTAAAAACCAAAACCGAATTGCCGGTGAAACCATAGAGGCTATGCAGCCATGGATTTTGCCGCCGGTGAATGATAATGGTCGTGTATTATCGTCGGTAGAAAAAGAAGCCAGAGAGCGAAAAGCCGCTTTGCTTCGTAAGAGTAAAGAATCTGTACAGACCATTGAGATGCCGGAGCCGACTTCACCACTCAAGGGTATGACCGCGCAAGAATTGGAAAAAATTTTTTCGGATGCAGAGCAGAGTGGTTTTGCAAAGGGCCATGCGGAGGGTTTTGAAAAAGGTCGCGCTGAAGGTTATGAAGCAGGGCGACAACAAGGATTGAAAGACATGCGCGATCAGCTCACCGCAGAGCAATTGCGTTTTAAAACCCTGGCTAATTCCTTGTTACAACCGCTTGATGATCAGGACAACGACATAGAACAAATGTTGTTGGAAATGATCTGTACCCTGACACAAAATGTAATTCAACGCGAAATGCAAACCGATTCATCCTGTATTTTGGATATTGTGAAAACGGCAATTGATGCCTTGCCGGTCGGCAGCAAAAATATTCGAATTATTTTGCACCCGAATGATTTGCCCGCCATCGATGCCTATGCCACTGAACATCAACTGGATTGGAAATTTTTCACAGATCCGCAATTAATTCCCGGCGGTTGTCGTGTTGAAACTCTGGAAAGTCGAATTGATTTTTCAATTTCACAACGTTTGCAAACTGTGTTGGAACAATTTCTGAAAGGGCAATTATCCCGCACGGCTGATGGTGATGATCATCATGCCTGAACGCCAATCGATTATTTCCCGTTTGCAACAATATCAACCATATCGTAAGGCGTTAGTGCAACCTGTTGCTGAAGGTCGTATTACCCGAGCTGTGGGTTTAACGCTGGAAGCTGTTGGATTAAATATTTCATTGGGTCATCAATGTGAAGTGATCAATAGCGATCAACAAAAAATCTCGGTAGAAGTCGTTGGTTTTTCCGGTGACAAAATATTTTTAATGCCAGTCACGCGTGTTGATGGTTTGCAACCTGGTGCACGAGTGATCCCGGTCTCCAATGAACAACATTTACGTATAGGCCCGCACCTCTTGGGACGAGTGATTAACGGAATTGGTCAACCACTGGATAACAAAGGTCCTTTGGTGGGTGATGAATTTCTGGATTTACATCCACGCGAAATTAATCCATTACAACGTCATCCTATCAGCGAGCCTCTGGATGTTGGTGTGCGTGCAATCAATGCCTTGATTACTGTTGGACGCGGTCAGCGTTTG
>CAZICR010000003.1:25474-26846 GCA_964537795.1 uncultured Cellvibrionaceae bacterium
AAAGTGTATTGATGGGCATGATGACGCGATTTACCAAAGCTGACATTGTGGTGGTGGGATTAATTGGTGAACGTGGTCGTGAAGTAAAAGAATTTATTGATCATATTTTAGGTGCGGAAGGTTTGCGTCGCGCAGTGGTGGTGGCGTCGCCGGCGGATGATGCGCCTTTAATGCGTTTGCGTGCGTCGCAGTTAGCGAGTCGTATTGCCGAATATTATCGCGATCAGGGAAAGAATGTATTGCTGCTGATGGATTCCCTAACCCGTTTTGCACAAGCACAACGTGAAATTGCCTTGGCGATTGGAGAACCGCCTGCAACCAAAGGTTATCCGCCTTCGGTATTTGCAAAAATTCCGCAATTGGTTGAGCGTGCGGGCAATGCTGCTGAAGGTGAAGGTTCGATAACGGCGTTTTACACAGTATTAACCGAGGGCGATGATTTGCAGGATCCGATCGCGGATGCAGCGCGTGCAATTCTGGATGGTCATGTTGTGTTGTCGCGTGAATTAGCAGAGGAGGGCATTTATCCAGCAATTAATGTTGAGTCTTCCATCAGCCGTGCCATGCAAAATATTGTGACTGAAGATCATTTGAAAATGATGCAGCGATTTAAACAGTTATTATCACGGTATCAACAAAATCGTGATTTGATTGCAATTGGAGCCTATCAACCGGGAACTGATCCCGAGACCGATTTTGCAATCGATCGTTTCCCACATTTGCGTGCATTTATTCAACAAGGCATCAAAGAGTCTGTGTATTTACCTGAAGCCATATTGCACCTGAATGCGGTACTCAAACCTCCAGCCAACCCCAAGGGAGCTGGGCCATTGGCAGCACAACACAAACGTTAGGTAATCTATGGCCAAGCCGCGTTCGCAACGCATGCAGATAGTATTAACTTTGGCGCAAAAAGCCGAAGATGCGGCTGCGCAACGAGTGAAAGAACAAGCCGATTTACTCAACCAGGAAATACGGCAACTGGATGAACTTAAATCCTATTCCGGACAATATCTCCAGTCTTATGCAAATTTACGCGACGGAGTCAGTGCGCAGGAAATGATTAATTACAGTGGATTTATTGGCCGTTTGGCGGACGCGATCAAAGAACAGGAAAACAAAAAGGAGCGTATTCAACAAGGATTGGATAAACTAAAACGGGTGTGGGCGGAAATGCATCAAAAAAGAAAAACCTTGAATGACTTGATTGATCGGTTGAAAAAAGATGAATCCGCTATACTTGAAAAACTGTTACAAAAAGAAATGGACGAATTGGCAAATCGGCCAAATAGTCTATGCTGAGAATTAAACCTAACGGGATGTGTTTACGAGGTCGCCATGGCAATAACATCATCCATCTCTCCCGATGGAA
>CAZICR010000004.1:0-13426 GCA_964537795.1 uncultured Cellvibrionaceae bacterium
ACAGATTTTTTACCTGCACGTGACTGGATATAAATTTTTATTTTGGACAGACCTATGACTGATCTCTATGCCGTTTTTGGTAACCCGATTGCACAAAGCAAATCACCGATTATTCACGCCGAATTTGCAAAACAAACAAATCAAGATTTGAACTACACTAAAGCATTAATTCCAATTGACGCATTTTCTGAACACGTAAAAAAATTCTTTGCCCAACCAAATGGGAAAGGGTTAAACATCACCGTTCCATTTAAAGTAGACGCATTTAATTTAGTTGATGAATTAACACCGCGCGCCAAAATCGCAGGTGCAATTAATTTTATTGCCAAACAATCTAACGGAAAATTATTAGGCGACAACACCGATGGTATTGGCATGGTCAAGGATATGCTCAACTTGGGCTGGATAATAAACAACAAGCGTGTGTTAGTCCTTGGGGCAGGTGGGGCGGTTCGCGGCGTTTTACAACCACTATTGGATCAAGATCCCACAAGCATCACGATTGCCAATCGCACAGTCAGCAAAGCAGAAGAATTGGTTAACCATTTTCAAACTAATAAATTATCAGCTCTTGAATACTCACAATTATCCGGAAAAGAATTTGATTTGATTATCAATGGAACATCAGCGAGTTTACAGGGCGATTTACCACCGCTACCAGAAAAAATTCTCAGTTCAACAGCATGCTGCTACGACATGATGTACGGTGCAGAACCCACTATTTTTTTAAAATGGGCGCAAAAAAATAACGCTACGCAAATTGCCGATGGCTTGGGAATGTTGGTGAATCAGGCGGCTGAGGCGTTTTATTTGTGGCGAGGGGTTAGGCCGGATGCAACAACAGTAGTTGAACTTTTGCGTAAACAGCTTTAGTTATTTTTTATTCAACACAGCCAGTATCAATACCCAAAAACACAGGACCAAATTAAATAACGGGATTTGCAAATCAGAGGGCATGCAGTACACAAAACTAACTGCAGGTAGCCAGACCAGCCAGTTGGAAATAATGTTGGCTGGCAATGTTACAGTAACGAATTGTTGATCCATATTTTTACGAGTAGATTGCCATTTAAAATTATTTTCAATCCAGAGATAGACGACTGAACTTACAGGCGCAGCCCAAAAAGCACTATAGATAAATTGGTCTACCATCACCTTGGTAGCAAGTGTTTTAAAATTGGATTCAGCACCAAATAGAAAAGTCTGGAATTGATAAAAATAATCGACCTCTATTCCTTTTATCGACCAAAAAATAATATAAAACCAAAAAATCATTTTGATTGGCTGATCAGGCTTGAAACTGCGTGAGAAATATAAATAGAGGAAGGGGATTAATCCACCAAAAATGGCCGTCGATATTCCCGAGTAAAGCCAACCATGCTGTTGTTTTAGATCAGCAAACAAATCGAAAACAGGTTTTGCTGCGGGGACGAAAAAATAGAGCGCGACTATCAGGCCCGCAAATGCTTGCAAAACCAGTCCGGGTTTCAGGTTTTGTTTAAGTGCGGAAATTGCGGCGAATTTGATGAGTTGGAAATTCATTTTCATCTTTTTGAAAATCACCTCTCCCCCAAGGGGAGCTTGCTGCAAAGATTTGTTTCGATTTAAAAAACTATATCTTTAGTGAATTCCGTCCCCTCTCCCCTTGTGGGAGAGGGTTAGGGAGAGGGGAATTGTGTTTACGCCTTCTTATCACGTTTGCGTTCGTTTTCCGTCAATAACTTTTTGCGTAAACGAATGCTTAAAGGAGTCACTTCAACCAATTCATCGTCTTCGATAAATTCAAGCGCTTGTTCCAGTGTGTGTTTCACCGGCGGCGTTAACACCACAGCTTCATCAGTACCCGATGCGCGCACGTTGGTTAATTGTTTAGCTTTGGTTGGGTTGACAACCAAATCATTGTCGCGTGAATGCAAACCAACAATTTGTCCTTCATAAATTTCAGCTTGTGGCCCCAAAAATAATCGACCGCGTTCTTGCAGCATATTCAATGCATAAGCAAGAGTTTTGCCTTTTACCATTGATACCAACACACCGTTTTGGCGTTTGGCAACTTCACCCATTTTGACGGGGCCATAATGATCAAAAATACTGGTCATGATACCGGAGCCGGAGGTCATGGTCAGGAAGTTGCCACGGAAACCAATCAACCCGCGTGATGGAATAATAAACTCCAATTTAATTCGGCCTTTTCCATCCGGTTCCATATTAGTGAGTTCACCTTTGCGCAAACCCAACTCTTCCATTACTTTACCTTGATGCTGCTCTTCAACGTCAATCACCACTTGTTCGTAAGGTTCATGAATTTCGTCGCCAACCACTTTCTGAATAACTTCGGGGCGCGATACACCTAATTCGTAACCTTCACGACGCATGTTTTCAATCAATACCGACAGATGCAATTCACCGCGGCCCGACACTTTAAATTTGTCAGGCGATTCACCTTGTTCGACACGTAATGCGACGTTGGCAATTAATTCCTGATCCAAACGATCTTTAATATTACGGCTGGTCACATACTTGCCTTCTTTTCCTGCGAAGGGTGAATCGTTAACCTGGAAAGTCATGCTGACTGTAGGCTCATCGATTGAAAGTGGTGGCAGTGCTTCAATCGCATCGGGCGCACAAAGCGTGTCAGAAATACCTAATTTATCCACACCGGTAATACAAACAATGTCACCTGCATAAGCACGATCTGTTTCGATGCGCTGCAATCCATGATGACCCATCACCTGCAAGACTTTTGCTTTACGCGTTTCACCTGTTGGTGTTACTACAACGATTTGTTGGTTAGGTGCAAGCGACCCACGTGTTATGCGGCCAATACCGATCACACCCACATAACTGTTGTAATCCAATGCCGAAATTTGCATTTGGAATGGACCTTCAGTGTCCACTTGGGGAGGCTTCACTTTATCCACAATCATTTGGAAAAGCGGAGTCATGTCATCAGCGATATTGTCAGCGGACAAACCGGCTACGCCGTTCAACGCAGAGGCATAAACAATCGGGAAGTCGAGTTGCTCTTCAGTGGCACCCAAACGGTCAAACAGATCAAAGACCTGATCGATAACCCATTCAGGGCGTGCGCTGGGTCGGTCGATTTTGTTGATCACGACGATTGGGTTCAAGCCTTGTTCAAACGCCTTTTGCGTTACGAAACGGGTTTGTGGCATGGGTCCGCCAACCGCATCAACAATCAATAGTACAGAGTCCACCATCGACAATACACGCTCCACTTCACCACCGAAGTCGGCGTGGCCGGGAGTGTCTACTATATTGATGCGATAGCCATTCCAGGTAATGGCAGTATTTTTCGCCAGAATAGTAATGCCACGTTCACGTTCCTGGTCGTTGCTGTCCATGATCAGGTCGCCGCCCGTGTCGTCACGGCGATCCAAAGTGCCGGATTGGCGTAAAAGCTGGTCAACCATTGAAGTTTTGCCATGGTCAACGTGAGCAATAATGGCAATATTGCGTAATTTTTCGATAGAAGCTGGATTGGTCACTTGAAATACTCTGTGGGATCAAAAGGCTGGGGGGTAAAAAGCGGCGCATTATACCTATGTCATGATGACAGGGATATGGAAGATGGGGAGAATTGATGAAAATTTGTTCTAGGCGTTAAATCATGCGCTGCTTTAATCCTGTTAGTTAGCCCAAATCTCCCCATAAATATTGCACCAGACTTATAGCTGCTACCGGTGCCGTTTCCGTACGCAGAACCCTTGGCCCCAATCCTAATGATTGAAATTTTTCGTTTTCTGCAAGAGTAATTTCTTCCTCATTAAGTCCACCTTCAGGCCCGATTAACAAAGTCACACTTTCTGGTTTTCCAAGCGCCTCCATACGTTGGTCATTGCGATGATGCAACACAAATCGACAGTCAGTTGAAACTGTTTTTAACCAGTCACCGATTGCTTGAGGTTCTTGCAAAATTGGCAATAAATTTCGTTGGCATTGCTCACAGGCACTGACAATAATCTGCTGCCAGTGCTGCATTTTTTTGTCTTGTTTTTCGCCTTTGATTTTAACTTCTGTGCGTTCGGTAATTAATGGAATTATACGAGTGACGCCTAGTTCGGTTGCTTTTTGCAACACCCAATCCATACGCTCCCCACGCGAAATACCAATCGCCAAATGCAACTCCAAAGGCGATTGACGATTTCCTTCAGTAAATTGGTTAATTTGAATTGAAACCTGTTTTTTACCAACTTCTTTTATCTGCGCAGAATATTCACCGCCTTGACCATTAAAGACAATCAACTCGCGACCTTCCTGCATACGCAGCACTTTGGATAAATAGTGTGATGCGTTTTCATTCAGCAATACAGATTCTGTAATTGCCAAAGCTTGATCAATATAAATTCTGGGAATTCGCATAAATAGTGTTTACCGGTAATTTATTCTTTGTTCAATTAAAAATGACCCCACCCTAACCCTCCCCTTGCCAGGGGAGGGGATCAGTTCCTCCCCCTGGCAAGGGGGAGGTTAGGAGGGGGTCTTTATAGAATTGTGATCTCAAAAACAAACTCGCGGCACCCGTATGCTGCGTCAATGCGTCAGCCGCCAACAAAATTGCACCGCAAGTCCAGGTAGTTTTTTCTTTTGGCCAAATGACTTGATCGCGAAAATTAAATCCTGTCCAATAACCGCCGTCATCATCTAAAAATTGAAATAACCAACTGAATAAATTCACTGCTTTGGCGTGTTCGCCTGCCGCCAATAAAGCTAAAGTTAATTCACAGGATTCAGCCACAGTCACCCAGGGCTCATCACTCACACAGCGGCAACCGACATTGTTTTCTACAAATGTATGCCATTTATTTTCTATACGATGCTGCGCCGCTTTGCCTTGCACAACGCCCGTTAAGATCGGATAAAACCAATCCATGGAAAAACGGGTTTTGGGCTCCCAGGTGCGATCAAAATATTCCGGGTGATATGTTAATGCAGCGCCCAATCGTCGATATGATTCTTGCCATTGATTGGTATCAATAGCCAATATTTCTGCAATTAAAATGGCGCACTCCAGACTTTTATAAATAGAGCTGGATGCCGTAATTAACGCATCTTTTTGTGGTTGATTGTTGATGTCAACTGCCCAATAAATTTCACCTGTGGGTGATTGATAACACAACACAAAATCAATCGCTTTTTGTACAACAGGAAAATACTGAACAAGAAATTTTTTATCCTGAGTGACTAAAAAATAATGCCAAATACCTGTTGCCACATAAGCAATAAAATTGGTTTCACGATGATTTTTATCAACCGCTTCAGATTCCACATAATTCGCCCACCAACTGCCGTCTTCCAATTGATTGTCTGCCAACCATTGATAAGCTTTTTTTGCCGCCGCCAATTCACCGCCAATGGTTAAGCCCATAGCCGCTTCAATATGATCCCAAGGATCAACTTTTCCCATAACAAACCAGGGAATTGCTCCATCCGGCAACTGTGTACGCAGAATGTAATTCACCGTGGGTCGCAGTAGCGATTCGGGGAAAATGTTTTTGGTTAAGAGTAAATTTTGCATTGGATTTCGTTAATTAGGTTTCATTGTAGGATGCGTGGAGCGCAGTGATACGCATCGCGATCTTGATAGCATTGATGCGTATCGTTTCACTCCACGGCATCCTACGGGAGTTATTGTTTAACAAAATACATCACCACACTTTTCCCCATTAAAGGATTTAAACATTTTTCCAGAGTTTGTGTAAGCCAAGGTTTTTGCATTAAATCCCAAACCAAGAAGCGATGATATAGCTTTATTAAACGCGAATTATCCTGCGAGTTCCACAATAAACACTTTAACCACCAATAGGGGGCATGTAATGCATGAGCCCAATGTCGTTTATAAAAAACGAAACCCGAATCAGTTAACACTTGTTTAAGTAGTTTCGATGTAAATATACGAATATGACCACCTTCCACTTGATGATAAGCATCACTTAGCCACCAACAGATTTTTTCAGGCCAATAACGTGGAACAGAAATCGCTAGCAATCCATTGGGCTTTAATACTCGGTTAATTTCTTCCAATACAATCGAATAGTTTTCGATATGCTCCAACACTTCGCTGCAAATAATTTTATCGATACTGGCATCTGCAAAAGGTAGCTTGCCCGCATTGACTTGTTGTAAATAAAAATTTCCTTGCCCCATAGATACAAAAGGCTTGAATTTCTGCATAGCGGTTTGTAAATCACGAAAACTGAGGTCTGCTCCTATTGAAATAATATTTTCAAGTAAATACGCATTGATGCAATGCCGACCTTCACCACAACCCAAATCCAGTAGCACGTCATTAGGCGACAAGGGAAAATAACGAAAATCAATCGTTTGCATTTTTTATTTTTCCGACTACTTGAAAAGGTATAGCATGAAGAATCAAGAACACAGCAATTGCCGCTGAAAGATGTTTTAAACTATGACCACTCATTTGCCCAAGTGCTTGGTAAATAATTGCATCAAAATGTTCCAGCAGTTTTGCAAGAAAATAAAAGGCAAACGCACACAATAAATAGCTGCTGCTAAAATAGCGCTTCGGGTATAACCACAAAATTAACGGAATTAATATAATGGGCAAAAACTGCACCAGCGCATAAAATCGCAAATCACCCTGCCCGCGAGATTCAGTCCAACTCCAATAGAAAACCGATGCAGCACCTATTATCAATAGCGGAATCAAAGTAAAAGTTTTTGGGTTCGACAATACACGTTCATGCAAGAGTAATGAGAACAAAGCCATAAACGCAATGGTCATAGGCAATCTATCCCAGACCAGCGTGTGATTGCTGGGGTTAAAATGGTAGTACCCCGAACCAAAACACACCAAAATCACACCCACACAAAAACACCAATAGGCCCATTTAATATAGTCGATTTCAATTTTTTTGAATCGCCATAATCCATAAATGCCAACTAATAGAAACGGCAGATTGGACATCACATTCCAAAAGTGATTAACACCACAGAGGTGTCGCTGATCCGCAAATTGATGATAGTGGAGGTCTTGTGGAATAGGCGCGGTAAAAAGCATGATCGCGATAGATAAAAAAATAATCGTGCACAAAAGTGTGTTGGCAGTTTTGATTTCCATTAGACATCCTACAAATTAATTATCGACTGATAATAAGCCACCATTTTCTCAGCGACTTTTTTCCAACTCAATTGTTGAAGACTATGTTGCCTACCCCGTTCTGAAAGCGCTTGCCTTAAATTCTCGTCGTTAAGCAAATCACGAATGGCCTTGGTCAAGTCATCTACATTACCTGCTTTCACTAAATAGGCGGCATCACCAACAACTTCCGGCAATGCACCACCATCCGATGAAATTAGCGGAATACCCGATGCTAAGGCTTCAGCAGCGGGCAATCCAAATCCTTCATAGAGTGAAGGCACTATCGCCAAACTGGCTTTGGCATATTCTTGCACTAATTCTTCTGTGGAAATGCCGGATTTAAATTCAACACTATTCTCCAGTTGTAATTTCTTCAACTCTTTTTCGGTATCACCCTCTTCTTTTAATCGACCAATGACAACCAGTTTTAATTCAGGGAATTCCGGTTTTATATTAGCAATCGCATTTAACAAAATGGTCAGGCCC
Organism: uncultured Cellvibrionaceae bacterium; assembly: GCA_964537795.1. Lineage (GTDB taxonomy): Bacteria > Pseudomonadota > Gammaproteobacteria > Pseudomonadales > Cellvibrionaceae > Cellvibrio. Next base: position 7,613 of record CAZICR010000004.1, read on the forward strand.
TTTAAGGGTTGATCTGAAGATGCGGTGGTGATTAATCGAAAGGCGTGGCGTTCAATATTTTCTTGTGGACAGAATAGTTCGGTATCAACACCACAACCAATCACAGTAATTCTTTCAGCATCACAAGCAAAGGCTTGTTGAATATCCTGCCTAGATTGCTTGGATACCGTAATAACATGTTGAAGTTGTTTTACGACTTTTTTTTGCATTCCGATAAAACTGTACCAGCGATTGATCAATAGGCGTTGGTTGTTGGTGGTGGCTGCCGCAATTGCCAATTCATGATCGCGGGTAACGGGATGATGAATAGTCACTACCAAATTGTGAAATCGTTTTTGCAAATCCAACAAGCCATAACACAAACTTTGGTTGTCATGGATGATGTCGTAAGGCATAGGATTTTTTTGAAAAAAATTTACCAATCGTCGACCAAAACAATAGGGCTCACCGAATGCCCCCGTCAGTTTTGACCACCACTCGTAAAAATCCGTCCAGGAAAATAGATGTTTGAATTTCAATGCAAGCGTGGGATGCGGATGCGCATATAAATCCAGGCTGGGCAATTGAATAAACCCCACACGCGAGTCCAACTCAGGATAAGGAGGCCCGGAAATGACATCGACCCTATGCCCAAGATCAACTAATGCCTTGCTAAGATAATACAAATAAATGCCTTGTCCGCCGACATGTGGATGACTGCGGTAGCCAAGCAGTGCAATGTATAAGGGTTTTGATAAATGTGAAAGTGACAACAACTACCTCCAGTCGGAAAAACTGGAGGCATTATAAGCAGAGGGTGGCTAATTAATGAATTCGTCCTGCATCGACTTTTTTGTCTACCAAGGCCAAAACCAAACTGGCAACAAAGAGAAGAATCAAAACGCCCGATAAACCTGCAGTTGCAATAACACCTGATACCAACATATTTCACCTCATTTTCGCTGTTTCGTCAGTAACAGCTTGTACCTCTTGAGGGGGGATATGATTGATATGGATCAAAGGATTTTTCGCTGGGGTTGATTTGGATCAAGCCTGTGACTATTGAAAATAAAATCATTATTTACGCGGTCGGCAAAGGAATCCAGTCTGTTTCACCTGACACCAGAGTAAAGCCACCTTGACTCCAACGCTCACCCGCGATGCGAACTTTTGCACGCGATGAAGCGACAAAGTTCCACAAGATAAATCGTTCACCGGATAAAGGCTCACCACCAAACAACATAATGCGGGCGTCTTGGTCAGCGACAATAGTTGTACCCGCATCCAACACAGCCAGATGAAACTCTGGCAGTATTTCATCGTCAACTTTTACATTACCTTGAACAACATAAATTGCCAATTCCTGATTGGGATAATCAGGTGAATAACTCGCACCGGCTAACAACCGCAGATCAAGATAAGTCGTCACACTCGCCGTTTTGACTGGCGATATAACACCAAAAGCTTGACCAATTAATACTTGCACATGAATTTTTTCAAATTTAACAGAGGGAATTTGTACAGCAGGATAATGCACAAAAGAAGGATCACAATCTTCCATTTCTGTTGGCAAGGCCAACCAAATCTGAATTCCTTCAACAGTAATATTGTGTGCGCGCACATCTTCAGGCATTCGTTCCGAATGCACAATTCCATTGCCTGCGGTCATTAAATTAATTGCACCAGGTTCAATTCGTTGCACCACGCCCAAACTATCGCGATGCATCATGGCACCAGAAAATAAATAAGTCACCGTTGCCAATCCAATATGTGGATGCTGGCGCACATCGCCCGAGGTTGTATTAGCGGCGAAATGCGCAGGCCCCATATGATCGAAAAAAATAAACGGACCCACACGCTGTTGCAATCGCGATGGCAACAAACGTTTGACGGTAAAACCAATATCTTGAATGTGAGGCGGGATTATGAGTGTCATGATTTGCCTCTCTGAATTAACTGAAATAATTACAAGCCGTCAGCCGTAAAAGTTTTCATTACATAATCTACACGTTGTTCGGCAGTACGATGCATGCGTTCTTTTAGGGATTCGACATGACGCAAGCGTGGTAATAATCCACGACCGTTGGCGACTTGAATGGCTAAGCCAGGACGCGCATTTAATTCCAGCAGTTGTGCGCCGCGAATTTTATCCAATACCAAATCAGTTCCTATATAACCTAATCCGGTCATTTCATAACAGCGCGATGCAAGCAATAACCAATTGCGCCAATCGGCGATTTGAATTTCATTTAATTCGCGTTTGGTATCCGGGTGATGGGTGACAGGCTTTGAATGTTGAACCGCTTTCAATGCGCGGCCTGTGGCGATATCCAAACCGACACCCACTGCACCTTGATGCAAATTGGCTTTGCCATCCGATTTGTGTGTCGCCAAACGCAACATCGCCATCACGGGATAACCTTTGAAAATAATAATGCGGATATCTGGTACGCCTTCATAGGAATAATCTTTGAAATAATCATCGAATTGAATTAAATCTTCAACAATCACAGCATCGGGTTTGCCACCCAGAGAATATAAACCCGCAAGGGCATTGGACATGTGACGACGAATATCTTCGATGCTGATTTCTGCCCCGGAAGATTTAATAAATTTTTCGCCTCTACGGCCAACAATAACCAAAATACCTTTACCACCAGAACCTTTTGCCGGTTTAACAGCAAAAGCTTCAAGTGCCATTAATTTATCTTCTATATGCGCAATTTCATGCTGCGCGTTAACGACAAAAAATAATTTTGGCGTTGCCACTTCATATTCTTCAGCAAGCAGCTTGGTCTTTAATTTGTTATCAACCAATGGAAATAAACTGCGCGGATTGTAGGTGGAAATAAAATCGTGATTGCGGCAATTCATCCCCAGAATACCCATGCGCTTTAATTGCCATGGGCTCACCCAGGAATTCCACCAGTTTTTTATTACTGACGAACTTTTTGTTGGATTAACAGAAGGCTGACTCATGCATCAGCCCCTTTATTTTTTTCGGCAGTTTCGTTGTCCACCATCGCACGGAAACGACGCAACTCTGACAATTTGTAACCCGTGTATTGCCCCATCAACATAATTAATGCGAGCGCGACCAAATTGAGTTCTGGAAAATTAAATGTCAGGTGCCCCACAATCGATAACTGCATCAGCATATAGGCAAGCACCGCCACCAATAAACTGCCGCCGCCCTGAATCATCACTTCTTTTGGTCCTTCTTCTTCCCAGAGAATTGACATGCGCTCAATCGTCCAAGCGATGATAATCATCGGGAAAAACGTAATGGTCATGCCGGTATTCAACCCCATTTGGTAACCAATCAAACTCAAGGCCGAAATAATAAAAATAACCAACACAACCAGAGTTGCAATTCGCGAGATCAATAATAAATTGAGTCGTGATAAATAAGTGCGCAGCACCAATCCCATTGCCACCACCAATACAAAACTGGCAACACCCAACACTAAAGATGTTTGCAAAAATGCCATGGCGATCAAAATTGGCATAAAAGTACCGGAGGTTTTTAAACCTATAATGATGCGCATAAACACCACGACCAAAGCGCCAATCGGCAACAACAATAGCAACTTGAACATGCTTTGTTCTTCAATCGGCAAATGCTGAATACTTAATATGCTGAACAGGCTTTCTTTATTTTGTGCTGTGATCAAATCCAATGCTGGAACTGTTTGGTGGATCATCGAAAAACTCACGCGCGAACGGGTGCCGCCCGCAACATCCAAAATAGATTCCCCGCCCGTGTGCCATAACAATAAATTTTTCGACACACCTTGCTCACCGGTATAAGGGTTAAATAAAACCCATTCCTTTCCATCAAATACTTGCACCAAGCGCGTTAGATTTTGATGGCGACGTGCATCCTGCAAATACAAGCCAAGCGCAGGGCGCGCGGGAATATTGGCTTGATTCAGTAATTTTTCCAGCAGCGCTGATTTATCCGTTTCCGCTGCTAATAAAAGTGCGGCGTTTTGTTCTATATCATTGGATGTAAAAATCTTAATTAATTCGCGAGCCAAACTTTGTGCACTACTGGATTTGGACCAAGCCGTTTCCAATACCTGCGCTGACGCGGCTTCCTGTGAGGGGCCATCCCAATCAACATGTTCTGCCTGCGGTATATCAACAAGTTCTTGTGTTGTATCAACTTCGGCAGGTGTATCAATAAATTGGGTTTTGTAATAAATCGTTTGCGGCCCAAGCGCTTCGCGCTTTGACCATTCACCGCGACGCACGCCATTTTCCGTTACCACAGAATAACCATAACCGGGCGCTGCTGCCTGCTCGCTGAAACTGCGATACCCAGGAGGATTATCAGGCAAACCCAAACGCGCGGTTACTGGTTCGCCGCTTGCTTCAAAATCAATTCGCGCTTCAATTAACCAGACAGGTTTTTCCACACCTGGAGTCAATGGAATTTCCATATGCACATGGCGCATCCAGGCTGTAATCAATCCGCCCAACATCAGTATGGCGATGATGGTATAAAAAGGTGCTCGGGATGATTTTTTCATTCACGGATTTCCAACAAATTTCGATTTAATTGATTTTGACTGCGGGTGCTGCTTGCAAGTCCCTTATAGATGTCATTCCTTTTTATCTTTGTTTTCAGTTTCTTTTTTTTCTTTTTCTTCGCGAATGACAGGAATCAAATTTTCTCCACTGACATCCACCAACATCACATCACGCAATAAATTACGACCCAATAACATGCGGAAATCTGAATGACTTCTATCAGCTAAAACGAACTGCCCTTTTTGCTTTAACTTACCAACCGCAAATCGAACTTCCACTACAGGACGGCGCTCTTGGGTTTTATTGACACCCTGAATATTTTGAAAACCCTGCAGCTTACGCTCCAACACATGTGGCTCGTTATTTTCCGGATTATAAAGTGTGAACCTCACCCACTCCTCGCTGTTGCGCTCAAACATTTGTATGTTGCGAGCATCCAGAATGGAATGATTCAATTGTGGACTGATTTTTGTGGACATCACCAAATTGACACCTGTCAACAATATATTTTCACGCAACCCGACAATAAGTTTATCGGTATTGGGTTGTTCTTTGACTGGCTTAATATTCTGACTGGTTTGGGCAGCAACAGGTGGGCAAGCAATTCGCGTCACCTTCTCGATCACCTGTGGTTTGGTTACCAATAATTCTTTTTGTTCCGCCAACCGGGTTTGCAATTGTTCCAGTTGAGACAATATTTGATTTTGGCGTTCTTCTACTCGATTTGCCTGTAATTCATGCTGCCCGAGCGTTGATTGCAGCTTCTTTAGATCCTCGCCATGATCGACCGGTTGATGCATGCAACCGGAAACAAGGAGACTAACCACAAGCGTGGCTGGGCTAAAGCGCGAAAAAAGGCTCATTGGATTTTTCCTGTATAAAAACAACACTATAGTGCAAATAAAAGCAGGCGCATTTTAGCCATTAGTCACAAGGGAAAACACCACTATTTATTTTCGTATCATCAAAACTGGCCTAAAACTTTTAATCTGGCATTTGCAACCGCTGATTTAATCAGGCGCCAGATTCCCCAAGCTGGAATTGCGCATTACATAGGTCGCTGCTATACCTTACTGCTGTATGGGTGAGAAATAGTGTAGCCACTCTTGTGATTATGAGGCTCAGGACAATGTTCGGCTTGACCATTGCGAAGAAGTTAATGCTGTTAACTGTTATTGCGCTACTGGGTTTTGTAATCAGCCAAGGCTACTCACAATGGGTAGAGCGGGGCAATAGCACGCGGCTGGTTCAAGTAGAACAGAAACTCTATCCAACATTGGAACTGACGACAGTTAACCT
>CAZICR010000004.1:13526-22614 GCA_964537795.1 uncultured Cellvibrionaceae bacterium
TGGTTCAAGTAGAACAGAAACTCTATCCAACATTGGAACTGACGACAGTTAACCTTGGCTCGCTGTTGTTAATGGAACAACAGATTAATAGTTCAGTCACCACCGGTGATGAATCTGCTCTCGATCAAGCTGAAAGCTACTATCAGGAAATTCGAAATAATTTGCAAAAGCTGTCCAGCCTCGACGACTCACTGACCATGCAGGTGAAAGATATAGATGATCTTTTAAAGGATTGGTACAGCACATCTTTGCGTATTGCCAGGAGTTTTATTAAGGGTAATGTGGATTATGAAAAAGTCAGTACCGAAACTTCTGCTAATGGAGAAAAGCTAAAAGAACTTCGAGAATTATTATCGAGCATGAGGGATGACACCCGGTCAGAATTTACCAGTTCAATCAGTGAAACTGTTGCATCCTCCAAAAGTGCAGGAAGAATCGCACTGGCTATAGCCCTGTGTGTATTGGTTGCATTACTAGCGGTAAGTCTACTTATCAGCCGTTCGATTACAAACAGTATTAATCAAGTGACTGAGTCCCTTAAAAAAATGTCGTCGGGCGCAGGTGATCTAACCAAGCGTATTGAATATCAGGGACATGATGAAATTCACTACCTTGTTAAGTATTTCAATGCGTTTATGGAAAAGCTTCATGGCTCTTTTGCTGCAGTCAGTGAAGATGTAGGATGCCTGGCAAAAGTGGCCTCTCGCTTGACCAACTCCAGCAGTCAAAATCTTGATCGAATCAATAATCAGGCGAATGCAATTTCTTCAATCCATGTTTCAATTGAAGACCTGATGAAAACAGTCAGGGAAATTGCTGAATTTGCAGGTCATGCGTCATCCCAAGCGAATGATGCAAGTGTGGCGGCAGCAGAAGGTAAAGAAACCTTGTTAATGAATGTTGCCACTATCAGTGCCTTGGCAGAAGAAGTCCGCGATGCATCAAATGTAGTGAATCGTTTCGAAGAATTTTCTTCTGACGTAGGGCAATTGCTTAACACCATCCAGACGGTTGCAGAACAAACCAATTTGCTCGCACTTAATGCTGCTATAGAAGCGGCGCGTGCAGGTGAACACGGCCGGGGATTTGCGGTTGTAGCTGACGAGGTGCGAGGACTTGCTGTACGCACCCGACAAGCCACTGAAGAGATACATTTGGTAATCAGTGAATTACGGAAAGTTTCCGCCAATGCTGTGACTGCCATGCAAGCCAGTGTGGACAAAGCCAATCATGGTGTTGAGGCTATTAGCTCGTCGGGAGAGACGCTAAATTCTATTCTTAATAATGTTGAAACCATCAGTGGAATTAATGAAAAAATTGCTGCCGCAACCAAAGCACAATCGCTAACTTTTTCGCAGGTATCCGAACACATAAACGATATTCACCACAGCACTCAATTGGTAACCAGCAACACCAACGAACTGGATGAAATCAGCCGGGATATAAGCCAAACCAGTGAAGCTTTGCGCAAAATCGCCATGCAGTTTAATGTCTAAATTTCCTAGTTCATAAAAGCAGGATAGATATAATGATGATTTTAGCGTTAAGCTTTCACCGGTTGTATTTTTAAATTGGTTTATGACTATGAAAAGGCTCCTTTTACTTGGTTGGTTGTTTATAAGCTTTTCTGCATTTGCAACCCTGAACGATGGCATAAAGGCCTTCAACAAGGGGAAATATGATCAAGCACTGGCAGAATTCAAACCTCTGGCAGCAGTGGGAAATGCGGAAGCTCGCTATTACTTGGGCTTAATGCAAAAAGACGGTCAGGCTATGCCTCAAGATACCGGACGAGCACTGGGCTGGTTTAAGAAAGCGGCCAGCCAGGGTTTTGCCCCGGCAAACCGTGAGTTGGGCAAGATGTATCTTAACGGTGAAGGTGTTGAACCAGACATTGAGCTTGCATTGGCCTCACTGAAAAAAGCTGCAGTTGCGGGTGATGAATCAGCACAAATGGAACTGGCAAAACTCTATCTGATCGGTGAAAAAACCGAGCAAAATATTCCTGAAGCGCTGAAGTGGTTTGACCAAGCAGCCAATCAGGGTAATGAGCAAGCCCAAATGGAGTTGGCGCAGCTCTACATGACGGGCGAAAAAACTGAAAAAAATATTGTTGAAGCGCAGCGCTGGTTAGAGCAGTCAGCCAATCGAGGCAATATTCAAGCACAATATCAATTGGCTAAACTTTTGTTTCAAGGTGATGGCGGTAGTAAAGATGTTGTGCAAGCGGTCAAGTGGTATGAACAGGCAGCAGGGTCAGGCCATGTTGATGCCCGGTATTCTCTCGCTTATTTATTGATGGATGGGGAATTTGTCGCGCAGGATTATCCGCGCGCATTTGCTCTCTTTAATCAGGCGGCACAATCAGACCATCGCTATGCACAATTTATGTTGGGCTATATGCTTGATCAGGGAATGGGTGTGAAACAGAACTCCAAAACGGCCTTTAGCTGGTATTTGAAAGCGGCACAGCAAGGTTACGACGAAGCCCAGTTTGTCGTAGGTTACATGTATTCCTCAGGCAAGGGCACCACTAAAAATATCACCTTTGCCAAAGGCTGGCTTAAAAAAGCGGCTGATCAGGGGAATGTCAAAGCAAAAAAAATGTTGGCGGAAGTTCAATCCGTTAAACGATAAAACGGCATTAGCCGGTAAAAATTCTTTGGTTGTAGTGAAGACTACCTATTGAATGTGTTAAACAAAATTAAGGCAAACTTCAGGAGAAACTACTTGATGACATTATTCAAAAATAAAAAGCGCGACCTATCGACGGTTGTTGCTTTCATGATGTTTACGCCTTGGGCGTTAGCATCCGATGTGAACATCTCCGGATTTTTATCCGTGGGCGGAGGAATGGTAGATGACGAATCCAGTGTTTCTTACGATGGTTACAGTGACGAAGACCTCACCTTTGATCGCAACCTATTAGGCTTGCAATTCACAGGTCAAGTGAATGAAAGAATTACTGCAACAGTGCAATTACTTGCACGTAGCGAAAAAAATTATCAGTTAGATGCAGAGTGGGCTTATTTGTCTTGGCAGGCCACTAATAATGGCAAAGTACGGGTAGGTCGTTTACGAACTCCCTTGTACATGTATTCTGATTATTTGGACGTGGGTTACTCGTATCCATGGATCAGTGCGCCGAATGAGGTGTACTACCTGCCATTTAACAATGTGGAAGGTGTTGATTACTATGTGACTGCACCGCTTGGTAGTTTTGATACCAGCTTTCAGGCCTACTTCGGCAGCCTGGATTCGGATTTCAGCTTTGAAGATGGAACCCAGGGTAATGCCAGCCTGCGCAACCAAATGGGTGTTGCAGCTACCATCGGCAAAGATTGGTGGAACCTGCGCGCCGCCTATCATCAGGTGGACCTGACAGTGGATATTTTCAATGCCGAGTTGGACGGTTTCGTTTCACAATTGGCGACTAATCCTACCTTTGATTACCTGGTACCACGAATTAGCATCGATGACGACAAAGCCAGTTTTGCGCAAATCGGTATCAATATAGACACAGGTTTATTTGTTGCTGCTGCCGAACATGTTGAGTTTGAAGTGGATCAATCTTTACTCGCCAAAAACATACGTGACTATGTAATGGTCGGTTTGCGATTGGGCGATTTCCTGTTCCATGTCACCAGCTCCAAAGCGGACGATGAAACAGCAGCCCTTTCCGCCGGGATACCTGTCAGCACCGCAACCGCACAACTGATTGGAACTCTGGACGCTATCTCCGCTGCACGAGATGTGGATCGGGAGGTGTTAAGTTTCGGTACTCGCTGGGATATAACTTCAGGCACTGCGCTCAAGTTACAGCTCGATGATGTTGATGACGTTAAAGGCGAGCAGAAAGTTTTTTCCGTTGCCTTACAAGCCGTGTTTTAAAGGAGCGAACAGAATGAAATCTATTATCAAATCATTGGCCGCGGTTGTGGCCTTGGGAATTTCCAGTCTCTGTATCGCTGACGTGGTTGTTATTGTTAACCCATCCGCTGGGGTTAGCTCACTGACAGAGGGTGACGTTTCACGTATTTTCCTCGGCAAAAGCAAAAGCTTTCCTTCCGGTGGTCAAGCCACACCCATGAATCAAAACGAAGGGTCTGCCATACGGGATAAATTCAATTCGGTTGTGTGCAAGAAAAATTCCAGTCAGTACAAAGCCTATTGGTCGCAACTGGTGTTTACCGGTAAAGGTACACTCCCCAAAGATGTTAGCGGTGATGCTGCCGTTAAAGCATTGGTAGCGGCAAATCCGAATATGATTGGATACATTGACTCCAGCGCAGTGGATAACACAGTGAAGGTAGTCTTTAAACTCCCGAACTAATTTGAACATCAGCCCGCTTTATGCGGGCTTTTTTTGTGAGTGAATCCAAAATCTGATTTAGTATGTCCTAACAGCCAATCCCCCCCGTAACAGTGGAGCATGATATGTCGAATCAGGAATTACCATCGAATACCAACACCACCCCCAAAACAAATTCTTCCAGCTGGGTATTCGGTCTGGCTGTTGTGATAATTGGCGGACTGCTTCTGGCAAAAAATCTGGGAATTGAACTCTTCTTTCTGGATTTCCATAACTGGTGGGCTTTTTTGATTCTGGCGGCCGCCATTCATCCCCTGACCCAAGCCTGGCAAATCTACAAAACCGAAGGCGTCAGCCAAAATATGCTGAATTCATTGGTCTCAGGTAGCACCATTGTCTTCATCGCACTGATATTTTTACTCGACTTGCCCTTGGGTACCTGGTGGCCAAGTTTCATTATCATCGGTGGGCTTTACATGATGACGAGCAGCAAGCGTTAAAGTCTATTTAACAGGGGCTAAAGTATGGCTTTACCACAACATGTTCGCGAATGGTTTATTGATTTGCAGGATGACCAACAAACTTTGGCAGACGCCTATTCCAAAATGCAGGCGATTGCATTAGCGCAGGAATCGATACCACTTCTGGTGCAACTTATAGAAAATCCCAAATATGATATTCCGGGTATTGATATTTTTTCAGGCGCAACTGATTTAGCAACTCACGATTATATTCATATTTTATTAGGTCGCGGTGTTTTGCCCAAAGATGAAGCTTTTGTTCTTGGTTTTACTATGGGATCAACCAATCGCGTGGGCGAATGGGAAGAAAAACTCTATGGATTATTCACGAAATATTTTTACCCAAAACACTATCAATTCAGTGATGACGATTTTCAGGTTTATAAAGATGCTGTTCGCCTGGGATATATTTCTGACTGCCAACCATTGAACGCAATCAATTTTTCTGAATTAGCAGATTTAACTATTTGCGAAGTTCGTGCGCAGATAGGTTTGGAAACAGATTTATTGCAGGCTTATTACAATATTGAAGCGAAGAGATATCCGGCATCGTTTGAGAGTCAACGGTTAATAAACAAAAGATCGAGTGACAAGCGTTAGTCGGAATTAATCGTATTCAACCCAATGCTCTGTTGGTAGTTGACGAAAGCGTTTGTATTCCCATTGATACTGACTGGGTGATTGGCGTGCGATAAGCTCCAAATCCTGATTCATTGCCGAAGCAGAAACCTCAAGTTGATCGCTAAAAATATCAGGATTGGCTTCTGAAACGTAGAGGTGAAATCCCTTTTCCACTCTCAACGCATAGCAATAACACAAATCACAATTTGTTCGCTGAATTAAGCTGTGAACCAAACTCATGGTCCATGCTGGCTTATTGAAGAATGTTGATATTATTCGACCTGTGTTTCGATCAGGAACTTGATCCGGAAGTATGCAGACTGCTTCTTTATGTCGCAGAGCTTGTAATAACTTTTTAATTCCGTGCGAATTACTCGGGGCCATATGGATATTTTTGTTTTGTCTGGCGATTAATATCCATTCATCAAGTTTCGAATATTTTGATGATTGATATAAGGCAGTAAGAGGAAATTTATTCGCAAGATAAGGCCCAACCACCTCCCAATTCCCCATATGTAAAGTGACAACAATCAAGCCTCTCCCTTTGTTAATTTTTTCTTCTAGAAGATGGCCACCTGAAACACTAATAATTTTTGAATCCAACCAACTCCAATCAGATCGCCAAATTTTTCCGGCTTCCAATAAGGTTTTCATAGTCTCGGACAAACTCTGCTTAGCCAATCGCCGTAGTTCTGAATGCGCACTATTAGGAAAGCAAATTTTTAAATTGGTCAGTGTCGATCGCTTCGCACGAGTATTCAGAATCCAACCACAATACCCAAGACACAAACCTATTACACGCAGCACACCAAGCGGAAGAAGACTCACTATTTTTAAGATTAAAAAAGCTATGCGATTTTTCATTAGATTCAAATCCCTTTATAAAATCGCGGATATTCCTCCGGTAATCGCCTAAACCGTTTGTATTCCCATTGATATTGTGTGGGTGCGCGTTTAACGCAGGCAGCAACACTGGCATTTAAACCTGTCACTGATGTGAGTTGATCTTCACTGTAAATTTCGGGGTCGGCTTCTATAACAACTATTTTAAAACCGCCTCTTACACGCTCGGCATAACAAGAGCAGACGGCACAACCTGTACGTTGAATTAATCCGTGAACCAAGGTCATAGTCCACGCAGGCACCCCCATAAAAGGCACCACAACGCGACCAGACTCACTATCGGGAACTTGATCGGGAAGAATGCCGACAATCGTTCCATTTTGTAGTGCTTTGAATAACATCATTACGCCTTTGCGATTGGTAGGCGCCATGCTGATATTTAATTTGCTACGACCTGCAAGCACCAGCTTGTCCATTTGCGGATTTTCCAATGGCTGATACATAGCCGTTAAATGTGCAACGCTCGCCAGATAAGGCGCCACCACTTCCCAGTTGCCATGATGTGGCGCTAAAACTAAAACGCCTTTTCCTGCCGCTACTTTTGCACGTAGTAACTCATCGCCTTCCATCGCAACAATTTTATTTTCCAACCATGGCCATGAATTTCGCCAAATAGCACCAGCTTCCATTGCAGTTTTGGCTGTTTCTTGCAAACTGTGTTTGGCGAGTTTCTTTTGTTCTTGCGAAGATAAATCGGGAAAGCAGAGTTGAATATTTTTGAGCGTCACTTTTGCCGAACGAGCTCGTAACAACCAAACCAAGCTACCTATGCCATGCCCAATGAATCGCACTGCACCAAGCGGCAATAATGCCAAGAATTTAAATAGGAGGGGGAACAGATGATTTGTCATAAATGATGTCAGCCAGAATCAGGCCGACATCATAACGCAAATAAAATTCTGACCAAAACTAATCCATGTGCTTGTTGATTCTTCAGTGCACATGAACCGCCGTAAAAATATCGGCAAAGGTCAAGGCTTTTTCGATAGCTATAGGTTGGCGTAATCGTCTGGAAATTTCACGGGCAGAAATGATGCCGCGAATATGATGCGCATCCGTATCAACTACCAGTAAATATTCCTGATGCGAATTCTTCAGTGCGGATACCAAATCACCGATTTTAGCTTGTGCCAATTGATCCATATTAACGGCCAGTATTTGCGCACGGGGATACATCAAATCCCTCACCAGCAATTCATCCGGTTTTAATCCAAGTGAAATTTGCTTGGGCAGCATGTTTTCCGAAGACAGGTATTCTATATCCAATACGCCAATAAATTCTTTTTCAATATCCACCACGATTTTCAGAGTGACATCTTCTGTTCGCATCATATTCAAGGCTTCGGTGGCCTTTACATGCGAATCTATCATGTGGGGTTTATGTTGACGGAAATCTGACAGCAGATGAATAGCAGGGCTATCTGCACGCAAATCATTGAATTCTTCCGGTTGCACCAGATGGTCATATTGGTTGGGAGAAAAAAGTGTCAGCGATTTCATAAATACCTCTCAAACCTTGTTGTTACCTTCAAACAAACAATAGACCCATGGATTTGAAATTGATATTCCCGATAACCGGCTTTTACGGATGATTTACTGTTCGTTTACGATAACTTTATGCGGTTGGCTGAATACCGGGAAGGAGGAATCCTGTGTCACAGTGCAGATGTTAACTATTCATCATTTTGTAAAATAAACACACGTCGGTTTTGATGAAGAAAGTCTGACGAACCTTCAAATAAGGCCAAGGCATTAAACCTTTCCTGCAAACTGCCGTCTTTTTCGGCAATATCCAGTCCCCGCATTAATCGATCTGCCAGTTGCGGGTTTTGCTTGCTAACAAAGAATGAATAGGTAATGGGATTTTTATATTCCAGCAAAATACTGGATTCAATTGCTATATCCAATTCCAGGGCTGCAGCCCATTCAACATCCCCCCTCACCTCGTGCAAGCCTCGCACCAGATAGTCAAAACGTCCTGCTGATAGCATCTTTAACAGGGAAAGATAGTAGGGAGCTGTACGCACTTCTATTCCGTTTTTACGAAGAATTTTGGTAATCGTCCAGCTATCCGCACCGCCCGAAATAAATTGTTTAAATTCGTCGATATTTTTGATTTTCGAAAATTTTTTTTGATTTTTTGGATTGATAATTAGCAGCTTGTATTGATTGAGCCCTCGCAACAAATCATGAGGCACAACCAGTACAGTCTTGCTGCGCTCGGCAGTCACCGAGCCCCACATAATATCGGCCTTGTGGCCACTCACAACTTGTTGCATAGACCTGTCGATCGTCAACATCTGACTACTAAATTCCAATACAAAATCACCGTCTGTCGCACGGGTTTTATCCAATGCCAATTTCAGCGCCTGTTGGTAATAAAATGCCACATCATTAGTATCATTTACCTCTGGATAAGCGATATAAATTTTCCTGGCAGTCGTTTCAGCTAACAATTGCGCAGCAAACAAGCAACTCCATAACAGGCAACTCCAGATCCCTGGGATGATGATAACTACTCGATAGTTCATAGATTTCTCCGATCTGCTGAAGATGTATAGCAGAAACAACAAAATCTGCTGCCCCAAGGCAATTTTCATCGCTATAATCGCGCGCATTTTTCATTTTTTATTGATTATTCAAATGATTGGGTCTGTCATGTCAGAAAAACCTTACGACGTAAGCACCTTTCAGGGTTTGATTCTCGCCCTGCAAGATTATTGGGCGCGCC
>CAZICR010000005.1:0-22490 GCA_964537795.1 uncultured Cellvibrionaceae bacterium
TCGCGAAAGACTGGGAATTAAAGCATAAAATGAAAATACTGATTACCGGCGCATCTGGGCAAATCGGCGAACATTTAACAAGCCAGCTGAAAAATAGCGAACACAGCATAATTGCACTTGACCATCGACAGTTGGATATTATTGATTCAGAAAAAACTTTCCACGTGATGCAAAATCATCTGCCAGATTTGGTCATTAATCTGGCAGCCTATACCGCTGTAGATCTTGCAGAAGAGAATATTCAGGAAGCTTTTTCAGTTAATCATGTTGGTGCCGAAAATATTGCCGAAGCAGCAGCCGAAATAAATGCAGCTATTATTCACTTATCAACCGATTATGTTTTTTCTGGCGAAAAAGAATCGGCTTATGATGAAAGCGACACACCTGACCCAATTAATATCTATGGAAAAAGTAAA
This sequence comes from uncultured Cellvibrionaceae bacterium, assembly GCA_964537795.1. Lineage (GTDB taxonomy): Bacteria > Pseudomonadota > Gammaproteobacteria > Pseudomonadales > Cellvibrionaceae > Cellvibrio. Next base: position 417 of record CAZICR010000005.1, read on the forward strand.
TTAGCTGGTGAAATTGCTGTAGCCATGCAAAACCCAAAACATATTATTCTGCGGACTTCATGGGTTTTTAGCAGTGAAGGCAAAAACTTTTTTAAAATTATGCTGGGACTTGCAAAAAAAGATGATGATATTTCTGTTGTGTCTGACCAATTTGGTGGCCCAACATATGCGGGAGATATAGCGACCACTATTATAAAGATATCGGAAGAAAGCCGACATTTTTCATCAAATGATTGGGGCATTTACCACTATTCAGGAACGCCCTATGTTTCATGGTATGAATTCGCTCAGGAAATTTTTCAACAAGTAAAGTTACAGGATGATGAAATATATTTACCCAAAATATTACCCATAACATCCGACCAATACCCTGGCAAAGCCAACCGCCCTCGAAACTCACGATTGAACAATCAAAAAATAACCAAGAAATTCGATATTCAACCCTGTAATTGGCGCTACAAATTGCAACAACTCCTAACAGTGAGTGAGATTAATATCACGACTCGTTAGAATGGCTCCTTTTTTAACAACGATCCTATGAAATTAATTGATACCAACATTGATGACGTCAAAATTATCATTCCTGATGTACATCATGACAACAGGGGCTTCTTTTTCGAAAGCTTCAATCAGAAAACTTTCGAACGATTAATTGGCAGAAGCATTAATTTCGTACAAGACAACCACTCCAAATCACACAAAGGCGTACTCAGGGGTCTCCACTATCAGGAAGAACCCATGGCACAAGCCAAACTTGTCAGGGTAGTTGCTGGAGAGATTTATGATGTGGCTGTCGACATACGCGCCAATTCGCCAAGCTATCAAAAATGGACAGGTCACAAAATTTCAGCTGAAAATCACTATCAGGTATGGATACCCGAAGGCTTCGCACACGGATTTTATGTTTTATCTGAGTCGGCCGAGGTCGAATATAAGGCAACAAACTTCTATTCCCCCCAACATGAGAGGTGTATTGCTTGGAATAGTGAGGGGCTAGCTATAGAATGGCCGGCTTTCGAAGGGCTGGTTTTGTCAGAAAAAGATTGCGTAGTAAAAACTCTTTAATTTTAAGGATTACCCCCCCCCATTTATGAGAGTCTACAGTGCAATTTTAGGGTTCGGTTTCAGCTCAGCAATTAAAGCGTTATGTGGTTTATTAATTGTAAAATTAATGGCGCTATATCTTGGGCCAACGGCATTTGGAATTTTAGGCCAGCTAATGACGGTTGTTGCCATCACAAGTATGTTTGCGGGTGGAGGCATTGTTAATGGCCTTATTAAAAATTTAGCAGAATATAAAGATTACCCTGATATTCGCCAGAGAAAGCTAGGGGCTGCATTCAAAATTTATATCGTTACATCTTCCATAATTTCAATTTTATTGCTGATATTTTGCACCAGTTTAGCTGAACTGGTTTTTGCTGATTCAAAGCTTTATTGGATTTTCCTTATATTGGCAATTAGTCAATGGTTGGTTGGATTTTATAATATTACCCAGTCAATTCTAAGTTGTGTTCACGATATAGAAAGTCTACTTATTTTAAATATTGGCGGCACTATTTTGGGTGCGGGTTTCTTTACTTGTTTAATTTATTATTTTGATTACAAGGGTGCCGCATCAGGTATTGTTGCCATGCCAGCGTTTATGGGCATTGTTGCTTGTGTGTTATGGAAAAACAGAATTTCTAATGCGTGGCGAGTTCCTGTATGGGCAACAACTAGACAGGATATTGAAAATTTTTTGTCTTACGCAGGGGTAATGCTTGTAGCTGTTATTGCTGTGCCATCTGCACAGATATATGTCAGATTAATGGTAGGAGACAAATATGGATGGGATCATATAGGATATTGGCAAGGAATTTTAAAACTCTCTGATGTATATATGCAGCTAGTGGGCATGCTGTTAGCTAACTATGCACTTCCACGGTTTGCTGCATTGAAAACTAAATCCGAATTATCTCAGCAGGGCATTCGATTTGGTCTTTCGCTTGTTTTAATAATGACCGTTGGTTTTTGTGTCATATATAGCCTTCGTAATATGCTTATTAATATGTTGTATGCTGAAGATTTTAAATCGATGGAGGCATTGTTTATGCCTCAATTGTGCGGTGATATTTTACGCATTATTGGTTCGATTTTTGTGTATGTGGCAATTTCCAGAGGAAGCCGATTAATTCCTATTGCCTCTGAATTGATTCAGGCCGTTGGATTGGTGGTGCTCTCATGGTTGATCTTGCCTTGGTACCAAGCGGCATCTCCAGTTTATGCATATTTATTTTCAAGCGCAATTTTGATTGTGGTCATGTATGTTGCCTATAGCATATTGGCGCCTAAGTGGTTTGCCAGTAATGACAAATTGGAAAGCCAAATATGAAAAAAAATATTTTATTAATTTTTTCTAAATACTCAAGCTCAGAAAATGACTTATATTTAACGAATGATCTTGCGCGTGCCTATGCAAATAGAAATTTTAATGTAACAGTTGTTGCGTTTGGCGACGATAACATAACTCGCTCGCAAACAAATCTTGAAGAGCATATTATAAAAATAAAATCAAAAGTTAAATTCTTTAAGTATTTTTTTATTTGGCCTCGTCTTGTTGCTTGTTTGTTGTCTGTTTTAAAACGAAATGAACGATTTGATCATGTGGTGATGGCTGCGCCCTTGTGTGTTATGTGGCCAGCAGCCATGGCAGTAAGGTTTATACGTGCCTTAAAGAAAACAGTCATTATATTTGATGTATTCCCTATATCGCATGTACAGACTGGTGCTATTCCTCGTGCGTTAAATAAACCTGCATTTTTTCTTGAGCGTTTTCTAATGCACGCATTCAATAATATTGCGGTGTTGGGCGAAAGAAATAAGGCCTACATTAATAATTATTATTTTGATGGTAAGAAAAGTGAGAGCTTCACAATTTTAGGTTTGTGGGGTAATGATAAGCAAAGTCTCCCGCCTAAAGAATGTTCCGTTCCCCTAAAGATGGTTTTTGGTGGTCAACTTATTAAGGGGAGAGCCATAGAAACTCTTATTGATTTTTTGGAAAAATTAAATAGGCAGGTTGCGTTTACATTGGATATTTTTTCTCAAGGTGATTATTTTGAAGAGTTAAAAGAAAAATACACTTATGAATGGTTAAGTTTTAAACCAAGGTTAGACAGAGATTCATATTTAAAAACAATTGCTAGTTATGATGTTGGTTTAGTTGTTACTGATCCCAATGCTGATTTGCCAACGCTGCCTTCAAAAACTATTGATTATATGTCTTGCGGGTTGAGAGTATTTTGCCTGGTGGAGCAACAGTCTGAACTTTATAGTTATTTTACAGGCTCTTCGATAATTCATCTAAATTCTTTTATATTTAACGAAGAAGAGCTCTCGAAAGCAATCAATTTTTTTCAAGATATTAAAATATCTGATGAGACTCTATTGCGGTTTAAGTTAGCTAATGAGTTGTTTTCATTAGGTTCTGCGGTGAGTAGACTCGAATCATGAATCCTATAATAAAACTGATTTTTGTATGGTATATTTTTTTAACGGCACTAGCTCTAACTGCATCTATATCTATATCACTCAGTCAACTGTTTTCAGGTTTGCTTATAACCTGGCTGTTATATTTGAGCTTTTATCTTGGCAGTAAAGTGAAATGTGGTGCCGTTATCGATCCAAAACCCTTATTTAAGAAAAGAATATCTATCGTATATCTAGCTATTTTTTCGATAGCTTCGAGTGCCTACGCCACAAAATTTTATACAGGCCATGATTTTCTGACTATGTTTAGTGTTTTGATTCAAGGCGGTTCTTTATATAACGAATATCAATTATATTTTGCTGAAAATGAAATAGCTTCATTCTCTATAGCTAAGATCCCGGCAATATTGGCGCTGTTAGTTTTAAAGTTTACAGTAATGTATTCATTTATTTGTTATTACATGTTGCGCAAAAACGTTGATTTATATACTTGGGTGGGACTGGTAATAATTACGTTGGCAGTTATGCTGTTTTCCATCGCTAGAGGGACGTCGTTTGAAATTTTTGAGCTACTTATGCTTGTTTGGTTTTGCATGGCTTGTAAATCAACTATTTTTTTTGAAAAACCGGCGGCGCTTCGAGTTAAATACTTAATACTTATTACTTTTGCATTAGTTGCCGTTTTGCTTTATAGCTACAATATTGCTGCACGTTATTCATTTGGTGAAATAGCTACTTGCGCTACACGCGAATATTGTATGTCGAAAGATACTTATTTATATACTTTATCACCAGCGTTTGCGCATCTTAGTTTTATGTTTTCTGGCTATTTTACCTTTGGGCTTTTTTATTTAACTCAATTTATTGACTTTTGGATTAGTGAAATTGAAAGCACAAAAAATATTTTGTTGCCATTTTCTGGCATTAATAATCCAGAGTACTCTAAAGAATTTTTCTGTGACCGCATTATTGATTGTGGCGTTGCATGGGTTCCTGATGCCGTAAATTATATTATTCTATTTGGTTTAGTAATATTATTCGTAGTGATTGGTTTATTGGGGTTTCTTGCAAAAGTTTTGTTTAGAAGGATATGCCGAGGTTTTGATTTTTTATACATTGTTGCTTTCTATTATGTTTTTTTGGCGCTAATAGCACTGCCAGTAGGTAATTTTATTACAAATTCAAGTTCCAATTTGCTGATGTTAATGGTGTCTATTTGTTGGATTATATATAAATTTATTTTTTCAGAAAATCTGAAACTTCTAGTTGCAAGGTCGTAAAACACTGAATTTTTATAACATTACTTATCGCCGATGGTACAGGTTATTTACCAAGAAGTATTTCATTAACAGGTAGACTATATGTTGGAGAGGTTACTGGTGCAGCTTCCTATTGTGGAGGTGATAATTCGTATTTTATATTGGAAATCAAATTGTTTTTATCGATTGATTTCTTATCTTCAAAATATGAGAACTAAAAAAAGTACCAAGGAAAATATCTCAACTGATGCATCTGTTTTGGTGCAGGCTATATTAGATTTGGGTGTAAAGCCTGGCGATACGTTGATCATTCATTCTGCCTTTTCAGAAATGCGAAGATTTAATGTAACACCGGAACAGATGATTGACATATTTCTCGAAATCATTGGTGAAGATGGAAATTTAATTATGCCCGCCATTCCTTTGTTTCGAGGTCAGCCGGACCCCAAGGATCGCTTTAAATTGAGCAATTATAAAAATGTTCCTTTATATGATACAAAAAAAACTCGCCTATGGACTGGAGTTTTACCAACTACGTTGTTGAAGCGCGCAGGTGCAGTACGAAGTCGAAGTCCGTTAAATTCAATGGCTATATTGGGGCCAGATAGCAGTGCTTTAGTAGATCATGAGTTTTTTAATGAGAGCAGCCTTCCGTGTGGAGAGGGTAGTGTTCTTGCGAATTCACTTAAATTTAATTCAAAGATATTATTTCTTGGCGTTGATGAAGTTCATAGTATGACTATGATTCATGCAGCAGAGGATCTTGATCCGGAGCGATGGCCGATTAAAGACTGGTATTGGAAAAGAGACTTTGAAGTTGTTGATGGTGATTTTAAACAAACACTAAAATTGCGTGAGCGTGATCCGAAATGGGCACTTTTCTATGCCGAGAGACGCTTTTCGGCAGATCTATTCAGTGCCGGGGTTTTAAAAAAACAATTAATTAATGACTTCAATGTTTCCCTCTGTAGTAGCAATGAATTGTTACATTTTTTAAATTCAAAAAATACAAAAGGATATCCGTACGTGATTCCTTTTTGGTATTTTAAATGAGATAAGGGTAAATGTATAAAGTTGTTAAAAGTCTTAAGGGTTACAAGCCTCTAGCTTATGTAGGTGAAAAGCTTTTGTTGTCCAGAGGTTATTCTCTTTTTTTTGCGGATCACGACTTAAATAACTTGTATTTTTTCTGTGAAATACCTGTCAATAGATTGAAAAAGGTACTTTCAAAATTTCGTTTATGTTCGCGAGTATTAAGGTTGGGCGTAAGTTCCGCGTTAGATCTTGAAAATGGTTATATTTTGTTGGTGTGCCGTGATATTATTTGGAAAGTCGATCAAAAAAACCGTGTTATAGATTTGGATTTTAATATCCCAGAAGGGAAAACGGCGTTGTATTTATCAATGGTTAGTTCGCCGAATACTGAAAAAAAATACGTTTGTTTTGGTGAGTATTTTTCAAATCCGGAAAAAAGCCCTGTTAATATATGGCGAAAAGATATTTCTGGCTGCTGTAAATGGGAAATCATTCACACTTTTGGGCAGGATTGTATTAATCATGTCCATAACATTATTAGTTCACCTTTTGATGACACATTACTTGTATTAACGGGTGATTTTGGTGATGGGGCTGCAATTTGGTCATGTAGTAAAAGTTTTACGTCAATAGATCGCATTCTGTCTGGCAATCAGAACGTGCGTGCGTGCTGGGTTTCAGTTCGGGAAACTGGGTTTGTATATGCTACTGATACACAGTTAGATCGCAATTTTGTTTTTTCTTTTGATGGCGCATCTATAAACAAAATTGGGTCTGTTGCTGGCTCATCTATTTATTTTTCGCAGATGAGCGACGATGTTTTTTTCTCAACGGCTGTAGAACCCGGAGAGCCGACGGGTAAGAAACTTGGCGATATGTTTTGTACGCAACCAGGGCCTGGTATTGAATCTGATATTTCTTATATTTATAGCTTGAATAAGGATGATAAATTAGACATTGTTTTTTCAGCTAAAAAAGATTTTATTCCTATGCGTCTTGGGCAATTTGGCTCTTTTATGTTTCCTTCTGGAGTTAGTCAATCGAATTCGCTCATTGCATATGCCGTCGCATTAAAAAAGTATGATGACTGTTGTTTATTATTGGATAAATAAATTTTAAGGGTTTCCCCATGTTTAAAAACAAAACTTTATTAATTACGGGTGGCACAGGCTCTTTTGGAAATGCAGTACTTAAGAAATTTCTCAATAGCGAGATTGAAGAAATACGTATTTTCAGTCGAGATGAGAAAAAGCAAGATGATATGAGAAAACACTATGCCAATCCCAAATTAAAATTTTATATTGGCGATGTTCGTGATTACCAGAGTATTTTGAATGCTTCACGTCGCGTTGATTACATTTTTCACGCAGCAGCGTTAAAACAGGTTCCTTCATGCGAATTCCACCCAATGGAAGCTGTAAAAACGAATGTATATGGGACAGAAAATGTTCTCGAGGCGGCCATACAGAATGGTGTGAGTCGAGTTGTTTGCTTGAGTACAGATAAGGCGGTGTATCCAATAAATGCTATGGGTATTTCAAAGGCAATGATGGAAAAAGTTATGGTTGCTAAATCCCGTAATCTGGACAAAACCAATACAGTCATATGTGGTACTCGATACGGAAACGTGATGGCTTCACGCGGATCGGTTATCCCTCTATTTATTAACCAAATCCAGAATAACAAAACACTTACTATTACTGACCCTGAAATGACACGCTTTATGATGACCTTATCAGATGCTGTAGATTTGGTTCTCTATGCGTTTAACAATGGAAATAATGGCGATATATTTGTTCAAAAAGCACCTGCAGCAACGGTTTTAACCCTTGCTAAAACCTTAACCAAAATGTTAGGAAAACCTGATCATCCTATTCAAATCATTGGTACGCGGCACGGTGAAAAACTTTATGAAGCGTTATTAAGCCGGGAAGAAAAAGCTTGCGCGGAAGATATGGGCGATTATTACAGGGTTGCTCCTGATTTGAGGGATTTGAATTATTCTAAATATGTAGAAGAAGGTGAGGAAAAGATTTCAGTCACGGAAGATTATAATTCACATAATACTGAACGCCTGGATCTGGATGGTATGGAAAAGCTTCTGATGAAATTAGCATTCATTCCTGCCGTTATTCGTGGCGAGCAGGTGAGTGCTGAGGAGTAACCATGAAGGTATTGCTAACAGGGGCTGATGGTTTTATAGGGAGAAATCTTTTCTCACATTTGGCTGAAAATAAATCAATTGAATTATTGTCATTTTCTCGAAAAAATAGCGACGCAGAACTTCTGGATATGATTTCCGAGGCGGATTTTATTTTCCATCTCGCAGGGATTAACAGACCGAAAAACGTCACTGAATTTTCAGAGGGTAATGCAGACTTTACCCAATACATTTCTGAAAAAGCAGCATCTACTGGCAGAAGAATACCTATAGTTTATACCTCATCCATTCAGGCGGAGGTTGATAATCCCTATGGAAAAAGCAAAGCTGATGCGGAACGCTATTTAGTAGATTATTCAAATCGCACCAGTAGTCCTATATACATATATCGCCTTCCAAACGTTTTTGGGAAATGGGCAAAGCCTAATTATAATTCTGCTGTGGCCACATTTTGCTATAACATTTGTCGGGATCTTCCTATTACCGTAAACGACCCGAATGCAAAACTTAAGTTAGTTTACATTGATGATGTAATTAAGGAATTTGTTGGCTTGCTAAGTGTTAATAGCAAAGATACCTCCTTTTATTATGAGGTCTCACCAGTCTATGAAACGACAGTGGGGTTTGTTGCAGATACCTTGAATCAATTCAAGCAAAGTCGAATCAATAGCACTATTGGCTCTGTTGGAAGCGGTCTGGTCAGGGCGCTTTATTCAACATACGTTAGTTATTTGCCGACAGATCTCTTCAGTTACTCTCTAGTAAAACATGAAGATCCTCGCGGTGTTTTTGTTGAAATGCTTAAAACAGAAACGAGCGGGCAATTTTCCTTTTTTACTGCGCACCCAGGAATAACGCGCGGCGGGCATTATCATCACACCAAAACTGAAAAATTTTTGGTGATAAAGGGAAAAGCTCGCTTTAAGTTTAAACATATTCTGACTGACGAATATTACGAACTATTCACCGATGGAACAATGCCGGAAATAGTAGAGACAGTGCCAGGCTGGAATCATGACATTACCAATGTAGGGGATGAAGAAATGATTGTAATGCTCTGGGCGAATGAAATATTTGATCGCAATAATCCTGATACTTTTGCCCGTCCTATGTAGGTTTTTATGAAAAAGTTAAAAGTCGCTTCTGTTGTTGGAACGAGACCTGAAATTATTCGACTGGCCAGGGTTTTGGCAAAACTGGATGAGCATTGTGAGCATATTATTATTCACACAGGCCAGAACTATGACTATGAATTAAATGGTATTTTTTTTGAGGATCTTGGTATCAGAAAGCCAGATTATTTCCTCAATGCAGCTGGAGCCAACGGCGCCGAAACCATTGGAAATGTCATTATAGCTGTGGATAAAGTATTGGAGGAAATTAAACCTGACGCATTATTAGTATTGGGTGATACTAATAGCTGTATGTCTGTTATTCCTGCAAAACGTCGAAAAATACCTACCTTCCATATGGAAGCGGGGAATCGTTGTTTTGACTTAAGGGTCCCAGAAGAAATTAATCGTCGTATTGTTGATCACACTGCAGACATCAACCTTACGTACAGTGATATTGCCAGAGAGTATCTGCTACAAGAAGGGTTAAATCCAGATATGGTTATCAAAACTGGAAGCCCTATGTATGAGGTATTAAATTTCTATCGTGACGGAATAGATAATTCGGACGTCCTGGCAAGATTGGGGTTGAAGCAGCAGCAGTTTTTCGTGGTGAGTGCTCATAGGGAAGAGAATATCGACCTTGTTCAAAACTTTTCTCGCTTGGTTGAAACGTTAAATACAATTGCAGAAAAATTTGCTGTCCCGGTTATTGTTTCAACGCATCCTCGAACACAGAAAAAAATAGATGCTATGGGTGCAACATTTCATGAAAATGTAAGGCTGCTAAAACCCCTTGGCTTCAAAGATTATAATCACCTGCAAATGCATGCCAAAGCAGTACTCTCGGATAGTGGCACAATTAGTGAGGAGTCATCCATTCTGAACTTCCCCGCGTTAAACATACGGGAGGCTCATGAGCGCCCTGAGGCGATGGAAGAAGCATCTGTCATGATGGTTGGTTTAAATACTGACAGAATCCTTCAGTGCCTTGATATTATTGAAATGCAGGCAAGGGGAAAAGAGCGGCAGTTACGGCTTGTTGCAGATTATGCAATGCCAAATGTTTCCGACAAGGTCGTAAGAATTATTCATAGTTACACTGATTACGTTAACCGCATAGTGTGGAAGAAGTATTGATCATGAAAAAAAAATTGCTTCTTTTAACGCAATGGTTTGATCCTGAGCCAACGTTTAAAGGCTTATTATTTGCCAAAGCATTGAATGAAGCTAATTTTGATGTTGAAGTGGTTACCGGTTTTCCAAATTATCCTGGTGGCCAGCTTTATGCAGGCTATAAATTAAAATTAAAGAATAGAGAAGTTATTGATCAGATACCCGTTAATCGCGTATATCTCTATCCAAGCCATGATAAATCTGCTTTAAAACGCGCGGTTAATTATATTAGTTTCGCATTTAGCGCGTTAGTCTACTGTTTGTTTTTTCTAAAGCGTAAGGATGTGATTTATTGCTACCACCCTCCTTTAACCATAGGTATTGCTGCAGTTCTTATTTCGAAGATTCGCAGAATTCCATTGGTTTATGATATCCAGGACATGTGGCCTGATACCCTTGCAGTGACAGGGATGATAAATAGTCAAAAACTGCTTTCAATTATTGGAAAATTGTCATCGTGGGTATACAGAAGTGCTGATCATTTGGTGGTTCTGTCCCCGGGGTTCAAAACTCTTCTACAAGAGCGAGGCATTGATGAGAAAAAAATCACCGTAATACCCAATTGGTGTGATGAGTTTGCTCTTCAGTCGACAGACAATCGTGACGTAGATTACCCCATAGGTTTTAACATTGCATTTGCTGGCAATCTAGGTAAGGCTCAATCACTCTCAACAATTATAGATGCCGCTGAAATTTTAAAGGATCGTGATTCATCTATTAATTTCATCATTATTGGAAACGGCGTCGAGCTTGAGAACATAAAACGCTTAGCTCAAAATAAAAATCTTGATAACATTTGCTTCATTCCACAAAAGCCGATGAAGGATGTTATTTCATACTTAAAAGCCAGTGATGCGTTATTAGTACATCTAAAAAAGGACCCATTGTTTAAAATCACCATTCCATCCAAGACCCAGGCCTATATGTTTGTAGGTAAGCCCATACTGATGGGTGTCGAAGGAGATGCTGCTGATATTATCACCAAGGCAAATGCCGGGTTGGTGTTTGAGCCGGAATCGACGGACTCACTTGTAGAAGCAGTCTTGGCCCTTAGCAAAAAAAGTCGAGATGAACTTGATAATTACGCGCTAAATGCAACTGAATATTACAAAAATAATCTCTCCCTGAAGAATGGAATTGAAAAATTCTCACTTGTATTTAATGATTTGATAAAATGACTAAGCGCTTATTTGATTTATTTTTTCTATTTATATCAATACCAATAATTTTACCTTTTTTCCTACTGGTATGTTTATTGGTTAGAATTAAATTGGGAAGCCCCATATTTTTTGCGCAGCAGAGGCCCGGTGAAAATCAAAAAATTTTTACAATGTACAAATTTAGAACGATGACGGACGAAAGATATTCTGATGGCAATTTGAAGGAGGATCACCTTCGTCTAACCAAATTTGGAAAGCTGCTGCGCTCAACAAGCCTTGACGAGCTCCCTGAGCTTTGGAATGTTTTAATTGGTGATATGAGCCTAGTAGGTCCCAGGCCACTACTTGTTGAATATTTACCACTCTACTCGCTTGAGCAAAATAGACGGCATGAAGTCAAACCCGGAATTACGGGCTGGGCCCAGGTGAACGGACGTAACGCAATATCATGGGAAGATAAATTTAGATTGGATGTTTGGTATGTAGACAATCAATCATTGTGGCTAGATCTAAAAATACTTTTGTTGACTCTTAAGAAAGTAATAGTTCGAGAAGGCATATCTTCGAACGGTCACGCGACTATGCCCCCGTTTAATGGATCCGGAAATGAATGATCGTAATATTTTAATCTTGTCTGCAGGTAGGCGAGTTGAGCTTGTAAAATCTTTCCAGCACGCAGCAATGTCAACATCTTCTGGTGCAGGTGTATTTGCTACCGATTTAAGTCCAAGCTTATCTGCAGCCTGCAGGGTAGCTGACAAATCTTTTGAAGCTCCCCGAGTCACTTCAGAGGAGTACATCCGTTTTCTGTTAGAACTTTGTAAATCTCATTCTATAGGGATGCTTGTACCAACTATCGATACGGAATTAGTTGTTTTGGCCAAGAGTAGAAGTTTGTTCGAAGAGGTGGGAATTCAAACAATCATTTCCAGTCTGGACTTGGTCTCCGCGTGTCGAGATAAGCGCAGAACATCTGTTGTATTCTCGGATCTCGGTATTGATCAGCCGAAAATTTATGACCGAGACAGTATCCAGATACCTTGTTTCTGTAAGCCCTACGATGGGAGCTGTAGTTTAGGCGCTAAGCCAATATACACCAAAGAATCCCTGACTCCTGAGTTGCTAGCTGACGATAAAAACATGTTCATGGAGTTGGTTGGAAAAGAGTACAGAGAGTACACAGTGGATGCATATTATGATCGCCACGGTGTGCTGCGTTGTTTGGTTCCCCGTGAGCGGATAGAAGTGCGAGGTGGGGAGGTCAGCAAGGGGGCAACGCGGAGCAATTTTGTCTATGAGCATTTGCGCCATCGCCTTGAAAACCTTGAGGGTGCCCGAGGCTGTATCACCATCCAAGTTTTTGCCAACCACATCAATAGTCAGATCAAAGCTCTTGAGATTAATCCTCGTTTTGGTGGCGGATACCCGTTGTCTTTTGCAGCAGGAGCGAATTATCCAGAATGGCTTATTCGTGAGTATTTTCTAAACGAGACAATCCCTTTTTTTGATGGATGGGAAAAAAATCTTCTTATGCTTCGCTATGATGATCAAATATTAATTCATGAAAATCAGCAAATGTGATTCGGTCATAGTTTTTGACTTGGATGATACCTTGTATAAAGAAGCGGATTATGAAGCCTCTGGAATTCGTGCTGTTTCAAATTTGATTATGGATCTATATGGCGCTGATGCGCACCGATTGCTGCAAAATATCTCCACCAGTGGCAAAAAGAGTGATCTGTTGGGTGATTTCTGTGAGGCTTTCAATTTACCACTCACAGTTAAAGATTCCCTGTTGTGGTGTTACAGGTTGCACCAACCAAACATAGAGCTTGTCCCAGAGATTTCAAGCTTTATTGAGGAGTTAGAATCCGCTGGAGCCCAAATCTGCATACTCACAGACGGTAGATCAGTGACTCAAAAGCTGAAACTGAAGTCACTAGGCCTCTCACGGATACCTGCATTTATTTCCGAGGAATATGGTAATTGTAAGCCAGATCCACAACGCTTTAGCCTAATACAAACTACATACCACAGTAAAACCTATATTTATATTGGCGATAACCCTAAGAAGGATTTTCTTGCACCGAATCAACTTGGTTGGGTTACCTTTGGATTAATAGGTGATGATCGAAATATCCATCCCCAAGAAATCTCAGGCTTGAGTAACGAGTTCCTGCCCCATTTTTGGCTCAACAGATTGGTACAATTGGACGAATTTTTATGCTAAACACCTCTTTATCACCGTGGCCATCTTTTTCTGAAGATGAAGTTGAAGCTGTTTCAAGAGTATTGAGATCAAACAGGGTTAATTATTGGACAGGCAATGAGTGTAGAGAGTTCGAAAAAGAATTTGCCGAATGGTGTGGGACGCAATATGCAGTTGCACTTGCAAATGGGACGCTTGCGCTAGACGTTGCACTAAAAGCTTTAGATATTGGTCGTGGTGATGACGTAATTGTTACATCAAGAACATTTTTGGCTTCAGCATCTTGTATAGTCACTGCCGGAGCAAATCCTATTTTTGCTGACGTTGATTTAAATTCACAAAATATCACCGCTGAATCTATCTCAGCAGTTCTCACAAAAAGTACAAAAGCAATCATTGTTGTGCATCTGGCAGGTTATCCCGCAGAAATGGATGACATAATGTTATTGGCCCAAGAAAAAGGAATATTTGTAATCGAAGACTGTGCTCAAGCACACGGTGCAAAATACAAAGGTAAATCTGTTGGTTCAATAGGTCATATAGGTGCATGGTCATTTTGCCAGGACAAAATCATGACTACGGGTGGCGAGGGGGGAATGGTTACGACTAATGACCGCGACATGTGGAGCAAAATGTGGTCCTACAAAGATCATGGTAAGTCTTGGCATTCGGTATATGAAAAACAACATCCGCCAGGTTTTAGGTGGGTTCATGATTCTTTTGGAACAAACTGGCGAATGATGGAAATGCAGGCAGTAATCGGACGTATTCAATTAAAAAAAATGAATGAATGGAAACAAAAGCGTACAGAAAATGCTAACAAAATATGGGATTTTTGTAGGAAGTATAGTTTTTTACGCGTGCCTTCTGTGCCTAGCTATATTGAACATGCGCAATACAAATGTTATGTGTTCGTTGAGCTGGGTTTGTTGCCGATTGGCTGGAGTAGGGACGGAATTATTAAAGAACTTAATGCTAAAGGCGTACCTTGTTATCAAGGGAGTTGCTCGGAGGTATATTTTGAAAAAGCATTTGAAGGGACACCGTGGCGACCTAATGAGCGCTTACCTAGTGCCAAATTATTGGGAGAAACAAGTCTAATGTTTTTGGTTCACCCTTCTCTTTCTTCTGAAGAAATTAGTTTTATGACATCAGGAATAAAAAGTGTATTTTCATCAATCTAATTTTCAGCTAAACACGTTTGTTTTTGTGTTCGCCATAATTTTTATTTTATATTTTTTAGGGCTAATCGCTCTTGACGGTACACCCGAACGTTATTTTTCGGGCGCACAGTCAGTAACTCCTTCCGATCAAACATCCATTCGGGTTGTAGATCTGCATTTAATTTCCAAGGCTCTTGAAAAATACAAAAAAACACATCGTCAGTATCCAATAAGTTCTGAACCAATGATTGGTTGGGATGGTTTGTATTCAGCTTATGGAGAAAGTAAATTTAATTGGATTGATGGCTTGGTGCCACTATATATTCATAAGTTGCCTCGTGATCCAAGAATGAACGAAAATCCGATGCAGCAGTATTTTTATACATCTGATGGTGCCAACTATAAACTAATATCCCATGCTCCAGATGATTGCGAAAAGGTTATGGTGAGTTATCCAGAATTGATTGATCCACAACGAGGCTGTGGGGCTTATGGCTTTTGGACAAGGCCCGCTATGCTTTGGTGAAGATTAATTCAAACAACTTTTAATTTACTTTTTATTTTCTGATTCCAAATCACATCACTCAGTTTTTCTGCTGAAGAATATCCAGCTGGCGCAGCCAACAATAACTCTTTCAATAAATCGCACTTGTAAGAGTCACTTGCTCTCTTGAGTTCAAAAATAAGAGATTCTGTTTCACTCCAAGTTAACGAGTGCTCTTCAGCCCGCATAATTCGAGAATGTTCAGTGCCGCTGACATTATCTCCAATCAATAATTCTTCAAATAATTTTTCACCTGGGCGAAGTCCTGTGTATTGAATCTCGATATCGCCGTTGGGGTGTTTTTCATCTTTAATTTCAAGGCCGGATAAGTGAATCATTCTGCGTGCAAGGTCGACAATTTTAACTGGCTCACCCATGTCCAATACAAACACGTCACCGCCTTTACCCATAGAGCCTGCTTGAATAACGAGTTCGGCTGCTTCAGGAATGGTCATGAAGTAACGAATGATATCGGGGTGGGTTACGGTTACGGGGCCGCCTTCTTTTATTTGCTTGCGAAATAGCGGTACTACGGAGCCGGAAGATCCTAATACATTTCCAAATCGCACCATGGTAAAACGTGTTTTGGTTTGGCGTTGTGCCAAGCCTTGTAAAACCAATTCCGCTACGCGCTTGGTGGTTCCCATAATATTGGTTGGGCGAACGGCTTTGTCTGTCGAAATTAAAACAAAAGATTCTACATTTGCTCTAATAGCAGCCTCGGCGCAATGCCATGTACCCATTACATTGTTATTTACGCCTTCAACAATATTGTGCTCAACTAAAGGTACATGCTTATAGGCCGCTGCATGGTAAACAGTCTGCACTTCATAAGCTTGCATCGCCATAAATAATCTTGATTCATTTTGTACTGAGCCTAGGAGTGCTACTAATTCTATATTGTGCTGAGTCTTTGAAAGCTCGGACTGCAGTTCTTGTTCTATCGAATAAAGTGCGAATTCATTTAACTCAAACAAGATAAGAGTTTTGGGGGAATGCTTAATAATTTGTCGACACAATTCGCTACCAATTGAACCGCCAGCGCCCGTCACCATCACGACTTTATGTTTGATACAGGCATCCAATAATTTGGGATTGGGTTTAACAGGGTCGCGCCCTAGCAAATCTTCTATCTCAACATCCTTAACATTTTCGATTCTGGTTTTACCGCTGAGTATATCTGCCACTGCCGGTATGGTTTGCACTTCTATCGCTAATGGCTCTAATACCTTTAGAACTTTTGCTTTGCTAGCGTTGTTCGCATTACCTAAAGCCAATAAAAACTTTTTGGGATTATGTTGTTTAATCAATATTTGCAGAGAATCCGGTGAGTGTACTTTTACGCCACCAATGGTTGTTCCATGTAGGCGCGGATTATCATCTATGAAAGCTTTTGCACTGTAGGGGGATGTACCAATTGCCATCAGAAGTTGGTGGCCTGTATGCCCTGCGCCATAAATAATGACGGGTGTTTTTCCTTCAGGATCTGAATGAGTGAGCATCATTACTACACTGCGAACCAGCATGCGTGGTACGCCAATTAAAACAAATAAGAGCAGGGTATAAATAAACGGGATTGAGCGGGGAGTAATAGAGTGAGTAAAGAAGCTGGCAAGCGCAAGAATTAACCCCGAAACACAAACACAAATAGCCACTGTGATAATTGCCTGGGCAGACAAATAACGAAGAATTGCTCTGTACATTCCCATGCGCACAAAGACAGCTAGACTGGCTAATGTAGTAATCGTCAACATAAAAAGTTCATGCTTTCCAATTACCGGGAAGAGATTGCCTAACCTCAAACACATGGCCAGATAAAAAGCAATCAATATAGAGGCGACGTCAAAAACAACAGAAATTGTTCGTTTAACTTGTCTGGGGGATTCAAAAAGTGTGCGAATCATTCACTACTCCTTTTTAGTAGTAATTTCGAGCCTTTTCCGGTGCGTCAATTTTAGCCTATTAAATCAAAACTAACAGAAAAAGTTACAAATTAAACCAGCCGTTTACAATTTGTTACTAGCCATGTCTAATAAGTGCCAAATTAATAATAGCGATCTACTAAGGAGGATCATTTGAATACTCACACACAAGACCCATCGCAATCCAATGACGAAATTGATTTGCTGCAGTTACTGAAATGCGCCTTGGCCACCTGGAAACATTGGCTTGTTGCCTTGGTTATTGTTTCTGCGATCTACGGGGGAATAAAAGCTGTACAAATTGCGGCTTTAACTTCAGAGGTCGTTTACAGTAAACCCATTCGTCTGACCTTTCCTAATGCACATAAGCTAACCTTTCCCAGTGGTGCAAAATTTTCTTATAGCGATATAGTAGCGCCCGCCGTTGTTAAAATAGCCTATGAAAGAAATAACTTAAAAGATTACGACATCAGCGTTGCCGAACTTCAGGCTGCATTAACTGCGGCACCTTACTCTCCTACTTATCCGTTAATCATCAAGCGTTATGGGATGTTAATGGGAGATAAAAAACTTTCTGCAGATCAAGTGGCAACTCTTCAAAAACAAATGGAAAAAGATATTGAGCAGGCAACCAGTGGGGAAGCGCTCATTAGTTTGAGATTGGATAAAAAAAGCTTACCCAAAGATGTCGCCAATAAATTACTTAATGATATTCCTGCAATCTGGGCTGAACGAGCAATCAAACAAAAAGGTGTGCTGAATATTAATGTTCAGCTTGCAACAGCCAACTCCATCAATAAAGATTTGATACTAAATGAGGATCCATTGGTCGCCGGCGATATTATTGGCGAGAAACTGCAAACCCTTAAAAACAATATTGGAAAACTATCGGCTTACGAGGGATCACAATCTATTTCAGACCCAGTCACGGGAATGAAAATTTTGGACTTAACTTATGCGGTTGAAGATATGAATAATTACTTGCTTGGTGGTTTGGTGGCGCCGGTTCGTGAATTAGGATTGACGGAGTCTGCACAAAAAACGATTTTTTATTACCAGGATCGAATTAAAAAACTCAATCTTCAACTCAGTGCATTGAATAAAAAAGCCCAATCAGTAAAAACTGTTTATGA
The DNA here is from genome assembly GCA_964537795.1 of uncultured Cellvibrionaceae bacterium. Taxonomy (GTDB): domain Bacteria; phylum Pseudomonadota; class Gammaproteobacteria; order Pseudomonadales; family Cellvibrionaceae; genus Cellvibrio. The sequence continues at coordinate 18,762 of CAZICR010000005.1, forward strand.
TTCATACACACAAAGTAATCCATCCAATCCAACAAGCAGTGGAAATACTTCGCTTTCTGAAATCAGTGCTGATGTTGTTGACAGGCTTGTAAGCCTCTCCGGTGATGCGGACAAACAAAAATATCGTCAGCAATTACATAGTGATTGGATAGAACTAATGGGTGAAATTGCTGACTTGGAATCCAGTATTCAGGATGCCCAATTGGTATTGGATGCAGTTAAAAAGTCCGTAGGAATTCAAAGAACTGCAGAATATAGAAGCTACCTTGAATCAACGCAGAAAGAAATTCCTGCAATTTTGGAAAAATTGATCGATTTTTATAAGGTTTCCGAACGAATTTATGAGCAACTTAGTATCGAGTCTGTTGGCGTTAAAGATCAACTTTATATTCCCGTTACCGATACCGTGTTGTCTAACCGCGTTTTGATTGATATTAAATCTACTCTTCTTACCTGGATAGCATTGATGTTTTTAACTTCGGTACTGGTAATTCCTGGTGTGATGATTCGAAATGCAATGAAAGACCGAAAAGAATGATTATTGTAAAATCACAAAGCCCTCTGATGAGGGCTTTTTTATTCAATGCGCCTCATCCCAATTAGCACCCACCCCCACATCCACCACCAAAGGCACTTTTAATTGTGCGGCACCGGACATTAATTTTTTAATTTGCTCACTCACTTCCGCGATTTTGGATTCATGTACCTCAAGCACCAGTTCATCATGAACTTGCATAATCATTTTGGCATCGATTTGGGTTTGATTGAGCCATTGGTGAACTGCGATCATTGCCTTTTTGATAATATCTGCTGCTGTGCCTTGCATAGGCGCATTGATTGCAGTGCGCTCTGCTGCCATTTGTGAATTTCGATTTTTGGCATTGATGTCAGGTAAATAAAGTCGTCGGCCAAAAATGGTTTCTACAAAACCTTGTTCGTGTGCTTGTGAACGAATGTTATTCATGTAACGCAAAACACCGGGGTAACGTTCAAAATATTTGTCGATATAACCTTGAGCTTCGCGACGCCCCAGATGCAATTGTTTTGCAAGGCCGAAAGCTGACATGCCATAAATTAAACCAAAGTTAATCGCCTTGGCGCTGCGACGCATTTCATTGGTGACTGAATGCAAACTCACACCGAACACTTCTGCAGCGGTTGCGCGGTGAACATCCAATCCTTTTTCAAATGCATTTAACAAGCCTTGGTCTTCAGATAAGTGCGCCATAATGCGCAATTCAATTTGCGAATAGTCTGCGGCAATTAATTTGTATCCTGTCGGAGCTATAAATGCTTGTCTAATTCGTCGCCCTTCTTCGGTTTTTACCGGGATATTTTGCAGATTGGGATCTTGTGATGAAAGACGTCCAGTTGCTGCAACCGCTTGATGATAACTGGTGTGAATGCGCCCCGTTCTTTTATTGATTTCCAATGGAAGCTTGTCCGTGTAGGTGGATTTTAATTTCGCTAATCCACGATATTCCATTAATACTTTTGGTAAAGGATAATCCAACGCCAATTCTTGCAAGGTTTCTTCTGCAGTTGAAGGTGTTCCGCCCGGTGTTTTTTTGATGACGGGTAATTTTTGTTTTTCAAATAAAATTTCTGCTAGTTGCTTGGGTGATCCCAAATTAAATTCTTCGCCTGCTATCTCATAAGCTTTGCGTTCCAACTGAACAAGCCTTTCACCCAGTTCAACACTATGCTCACCTAATATTTTGGCATCAACCAGAGCACCATTACGCTCGATAGTAGAAAGCACTTCAACTAATGGCATTTCAATTTCATCAAAGACTGAACGTAAAGATTTTATTTTATTGAGTCTTGGCAAAAAATAGTCATGCAGTCTTAGTGTGATATCAGCATCTTCCGCTGCATAATTACCTGCAGACTCTACTGGCAACTGGTTAAAACTTAATTGTTTTGTCCCTTTTCCGGCAAGCTCTTCAAAAGTGACAGTGGTGTAGTTCAAATAAATTTTCGCGAGATCATCCATATTGTGGCGACTGCCAATGGAGTTCCACACATAGGAGGCCAGCATAGTATCGAATTCTGTACCTTTTAATTGGATTCCATAATTCAACAATACACTCTGATCGTATTTGATATTCTGGCCAATCTTTTTAATTTTTTCGTTTTCCAAAATGGGCTTAAGCTCTTCCAGCACCCAGTGCAAATCCAACTGTTCCGGTGAACCCATATAATCGTGACCACAAGGCACATAAGCAGCAACACCTGGAACAATAGAAAAACTGACACCCACAATTTTGGCATCCATAATATTCAAACTGGTGGTTTCAGTATCAAATGCAAATTTTGGGGCATTGTTGAGTTGAGTTAACCAATTATTAAATTGGTTTTTATCAAGAATAATATCGTATTGGATTTTTTCCGGTGTTGTTAATTTTTCAATATTGGATTCAATAGAAGCGATAGAATTGTCAGAAGCAGATGCAGCACCATTTAATTCAGAGATCCAGGTCTTAAATTCCAATTCAGTAAATAATGATTTTAATTTTTCAATATCAGGCTTCGAAGTTTTTATCGTTTCCGGACGAACATTTAATTCAACGTCCGTTTTGATGGTCGCCAATTGATACGAGAGGTAAGCCATCTTTTTTTGTTCGAGTAGTTTTTCTGGCATTTTTTTCGCGCCGCGAAAATCCAATGTACGAATTTTTTCCAAGTCAGAATAGATAGCATCAATTCCACCAGCCCCTTGTATTAACGCAACCGCGGTTTTTTCGCCTACACCTTCAACGCCAGGAATGTTGTCGGATGAGTCGCCCATCAACGCCAGATAATCAATCATTAATTCCGGGCCGAATCCGTATTTATCTTTTACACCCTGAATATCCAGTTTGGTTTCCGTCATGGTATTGATCAGGGTTACGTGTTCTGTTACCAGTTGCGCCATGTCTTTATCGCCGGTCGATATGACCACATCCATTTTTTGTTCAGTGGCCTGGCGGGCAAGGGTTCCAATTACATCATCGGCCTCGACACCCTCAACAATTAGCAAAGGCAATCCCATAGCCTCAACTACGTCATATATAGGTTGTACTTGTAAACGAAGGTCGTCAGGCATAGGGGGGCGGTTAGCCTTATATTCGGCATAGAGGTCATCACGAAAGGTTTTGCCTTTTGCATCGAAGATAACGGCAATAGCACTTTCGGGATAATCTTTGGTCATGCGGCGCAGCATATTAACTACGCCCTTGATAGCACCCGTAGGTTGACCTTTTGAGTTAGTTAAAGGCGGTAAAGCATGGAAAGCCCTGTATAGATAAGAAGAACCATCAATTAATACCAAAGGGCTTTGACTTGTTTCTGACATGGAAGGCTTCCGACCAATTAAATTCGGCGAAGAATACACCAAAAGCGATGAGCGATAACGCCCGGATGTATCTGCCCAAGACCCAAAATGCTTGCCAATAACATTCATGTGTTACTTTTCTGGAATGTGCTGTTACCGATGCCACTCTTGAGAAATGGTTCACAATAACCATATAAGCTTTTGTTTATTAAAGTAAATTACAACAATAAATCTATAAAAAGGAGTTGCCACTTCAAAATATTCTGTTACTATGCGTTACGTTAAGTAACAAACCTGTTACAACAATACGAATCTGGTGTCCACAAGATATCAGCCCATTCAGGCAACAAAACTGCCTTAATTAATCTGGAGATTTTGAAATGAAAAATACAGTGTTTTTAGTGATTACCCTG
>CAZICR010000006.1:0-7763 GCA_964537795.1 uncultured Cellvibrionaceae bacterium
GAGTTGCCGCGGTTGCCCTCTGGAAAAATTAATCGCAAATTACTCGCGCAACCTGTATCTGAAGTCAAAATAGGCCATGAATATATTGCGCCCTCGACTGCAACAGAGTCGGCAATGGTTGATATCTGGCAATCTGCATTGAAACGAGACCAAGTGAGTGTTGATAGTCAATTTTTCGATATTGGCGGGCATTCATTATTAGCGTTGGAAGTGATTCTGGAAATTGAAGCCAAATTAGGTGTGAGATTTAATCCGCAAGATATGTGGGTTAATACGCTTGAACAAATGGCGGCGAAGATTGATGTGATTCAAGGTAACAAATCCACTGATGTTTTAGCAGCTGAAGTGGTTTCTGAAAATAAAACGGAAATAAAGTCAGAGGCTAAAACAGAAAAAGGCTTTTTGGCGAAATTGTTTGGCAAAAAGTAAGAGCAAAACACCCTCTCCCCAGCCCTCTCCCATCAAGGGAGAGGGAGCAGATTTGAGTTCTTAAGGAGAAATGAATTTAAATTTGAAAGTTTTGCGTTCAAGTAAAGTATTGAACAAAACCAATTTCCGTCTGCTCTTGTGGGAGAGGGGAGAGGAGGAATTGGTGTTAAATATTTATTGATCAGGAGTTAATTTTTGGAAGCTTTTTATTTCGGATCATCTAGTACTCAATTGCTTGGTGCATATCATCCACCGCAAGGCGCATCTCGCCGTGAAGGTATTCTGCTGTGCAATCCTTTTGGTCAGGAATATATGCGTGCGCATCGTTCATTTCGTCGTTTGGCGATTAATCTGGCTTCAAAAGGATTTTCTGTATTGCGTTTTGATTATCGTGGTACAGGCGACTCCGCTGGGACATTACAGGGCGTGACCGCAAAAGATTGGATGGAGGATATTGAATCTGCCATTCAGGAGTTAATGGATGTCGCAGCGGTACAAAAAGTGTCTTTGTTAGGATTGCGTGTAGGCGCACTCTTGGCAGCGGAGGTGGCTGCAAAAAATAAATCAGTCAATAAACTGGTGTTATGGGATCCGATTGTATCCGGTCAGGCCTACATTGATGAAATAGTGGCAGAAATTGCCGTAAAAGAATCGCGTTCACGTTTTGTTGCCCAAGACGGTACATTGCAATTCAATGGTTTTTCTATGCCCGCTTTATTTAAAGAGAGTTTGTCCTTTCTAGATTTGTGTTCTGTGCAAGGCTTGGAAAGACTATCAATCGCTGGAATTGTGTCGCATGAAAATCCCGAGTTTGAAAAGTTGCAAAACGCTTACAAAATATTGCCACGCTTCCATTATCAATTGGCACCTGCGCCCCATGACTGGAATTATGTTGATCATGTGGGCGGTATTTTATGGCCGCAAACAATTGTTGAGGCTATTGAAAATTATTTTACTTCCAGAGATATTTCGAAAACTTAAATTCTCGTCATGCCCGCGAAGGCGGGTATCCATGTAGATGGCGAAGGGGAAAACATGCGCGAGCGCGTAGTGCAAATAGGTCAACACAATCCTTTGCTGGGAATTATCACCCAGCCTGAAGCAAATGAATTGCGCAATTCATCCGTTGCTGTACTTTTATTAAATTCCGGTGTGATTCATCGTGTGGGCTCCTGTCGACTGTCTGTGACTTTGGCGCGTGCCATCGCAGAAAAAGCCGGTGTCTTATGTTTGCGATTTGATTTTTCCGGTATCGGCGATAGCGATGCGCGACGTAGTACATTAACCGCTGCAGAAATTGCCGTCGATGAAGTGAAAGAAGTGATGGAATATTTAGCAAAAGAAAAAGGCATTAAACAATTTATTTTATACGGCCTCTGTTCTGGAGCTTACGCATCATACCGCACAGCATTAAAAGACGAACGTATCATAGGCATAGCGCAAATTGATGGTTATTGTTATATGAGCTGGAAAAGTTATGTGCATCATTACCTGCCTCGTATTTTTTCAATAGCGCGTTGGGCAAGTGTGGCTAAGCGTTTATTGGGTTTGAAGAAAACTGTATCTGGCGCAGAAAAATCCGGCATAGACTCCAAGTTTTTTGAAGTACCTAATTTTGGAAATTTCCCACCACAAGCTGAAGTGACTGCTGGGCTACAAAAGTTGGCGCAACGTGGATTAAAACTTTTCAGCGTTTTTTGCCGCAGTGATCATTACAATTATGAAGGTCAATTTCGTGATTGTTTTAGTTCAGTAAAATTTGGTGAGAATCATCAATTAATTTATTTAACCGAGGCCTCGCATATTTTGGCTGAGCCTGAGGATCAAGCTTTAGTGGTATCGTCTATGGCAGATTGGGTAAGGAAGTTAACCTAAACTAAAAATTCGGTCTCATTTCAAAGGGAGATACTGGATATCTGCCAATATCGAAAACTAATAAATTAATCACCAATGCAAAAAAATAATCGCCCCGAACTTAAAGCCTTAACTTCATTGCGCGGTATAGCCGCTCTGTTTGTGCTTTGGCATCATTTTGTTTTTGTGTTGATGGGTGAGGTTGGACAAATCATTCCTTCCTGGGTTTTATTTAAATCATATCTCTGGGTAGATTTATTTTTTATCCTGAGTGGATTTGTATTGGCTTATGTGTATCAGCACACTTTTGCCAGTTCCCCGAAAGCTTCTGATTATCGACATTTTATTCGTGCGCGTTTTGCCAGAATTTATCCTCTGCATATATTTATTCTGTTGTTGTTTGTGGCGTCAGAAACCATGCAATGGTGGTTGATTAAAAGCCATCAGCCCGGCGCTGAGTTTTTACCTCAGCCTTTTACGGGTGAGCACAATCTGCTGGCATTGGTAACCAATGTATTATTGTTGCAAACTTTCCATTGGAGCGCCTATTGGAACCAACCCGCTTGGTCAATTAGTGCAGAATTTCTGACTTATTTAATAGTACCCGGGTTAATTTTTGCCTGTTTGCGCTTGTCATGGCGTAATGTGTATTTGATTGCTGTATTGATTGTTTCGAGTTTGGCAATTATTGAAAGTCATTTTGGTAGTTTGGGCTACGACTACGCTGGATGGCCTATGTTAATTCGTTGCGGCGGTGAAGCTATGTTGGGCGTCATGGTGTATCGCGCTTTTATAGAAAACAAATGGCAGTTAATGGCCAATCAAAAATGGATTTTTCCGGTGCTGGCTATTAATTTTATTTTGCTCGCATTTCCGATTCCGGGTGTTATCCAGATTCCTGCTTTTGTATGGTTGGTTCTCTGTGCTGGTAGAATTCCCGTGGGAGAAAATCATTTATTGCATTTCACGCCCTTGGTTTATCTTGGAAAAATTTCTTTCAGTGTTTATCTAAGTCACTGGCTGCTATTGGATCTTCTGCGTATGTCGGCGCTTTATCTAACGGGAAAGCCTTTGGCAGATTCACTGAATCTATGGCAAGAAATTTTGGTGATTATGTTGTCGACTGTATTTGTATTAATTCTATCTTCCTTTCTGTACCATAAAATAGAAACTCCCTGGCGCAAACGTATAATGGGTAGCCAATAGATGCGATTGCTGCGCTGTCCGATTTGTCATTCTGCTTTTAATGAAAATCCCCAAGGTTTGGTTTGCATTAATCGACATCAATTCGATCGATCAAAAGAAGGTTATTTTAATTTATTACCAGTACAGAATAAAAATTCATTAACGCCGGGCGACACCAAAGAACAATTAAAAGCCCGGCGTGAATTTTTACAGGCAGGTTTTTTCGATCCATTAAGATCAACCATATTGTCGCTAATCGATCCTTCTACAAAAACTTTATTGGATCTGGGTTGCGGAGAAGGTTACTTCACTCGTGGAATCGCAACACATCTACCTGATGCAGAGATTTACGCAGTGGATATAGCCAAAGCTGGAATCGCGATGGCTGCAAAATCTGCAAAGCAGTTGCCCAAAACTACTAACGTGGTCGCTTCCAATTTTGATTTGCCATTACAAGATCAATCAATGGATGTGATTTTACGTGTGTTGGCACCGAGTAAAGATTTGGAGTTACAACGAGTATTAAAACCTGATGGAAAATTATTAATCGTTATACCGGGTGAACAACATCTGATTGATCTACGAAAGAAAATATATAAAGAGGTGCGCCCGTTACAATCCTTACCTGAAATAGAAGGTTTCTTTTTGAAAGAAACGATAGGCGTTCAATTTCGTATTAAGCTTAATCAACCTGAACGGGTGCAATCTTTGTTGAGTATGACTCCATTTTTCTGGAAGGTTACTGATAAATTCCGGACCGATATTGCGTCATCTATATTTGAAGATCAATCGGATTTTTTGATTAATATTTATAATCGAACGACTACTTAAATGGGAGCAGTTAATATGTCTAGTGTTGAACAGTCTATTCTGAATATTTTTGATCAGTATAAAACAACAGTATGGAATAAAAATGTGGATGGATTGATATCGCTCTATACACAGGATGTTTGTGTATTCGATTTATGGGGTGAATGGGTTTATCAAGGGCGATCCAATCTTCGCAATATGGTTACTGGTTGGTTTAGTGGTTTGGGAGAGGAGCGAGATGCTGTTGAGTTTAACGAGATAAAAATACTATTTTCTGGCGAGCTTGCAGTTGCCCATGCTTTTGTTCGCTTTGCAGCGATTTCATCTGAAGGAAATGAATTGCGTGCATTAGATAACCGATTAACCTGGACATTGAATTTGATTGATGGAGAATGGAAAATTTCACACCAACATACGTCTGCGCCAATAGATTTTAATACTATGCAGGTGTTATTAAGTCGATAATATCAGCGACTAAATCTTCCCCAAATCATCAATGTGAATCGTTTTCTCAACTTCTACGCTGCCTAGACTTTCACTGATAGTGCCGAATCTAAAATCAGCTAGCATTTTTTCCAGTCGTGGCAAGCAGCGATGCAAATTAGTGTAGTGTCGGAAATTGCTGAACCAGCTAGCGTTTGGCACACGGGGTTGGTCGGGATCAATTTCCCAAGGATGGAGATAAAAAATTTGTGGTTTGGTTTGATTCAGACTGGCGATTTCAAATAACCAGCGCGAAACAAAATAAGGATATTGTCGGAAATAACCGCCGCCAGCTGCGGGTATTGATTGGCCCAATACTTTTGCGGTGGTGAGTGGAAATTCTGTAAGAATTTTTCCTTGGCGAGTGCCAATTTTGTAGGGTTCTTCGGGGCTGCCGGGAATGCCATAGTTGTCATGACGTGTTGGAAAAATACTTGAGTCCCAAGTGAATCCCAATTCCGCTAATGTTTCCAATGCCCATAAAGAGTTGCGAGTAATTGAATAACTGGCAGCGCGATAACCTGTAATCGGTTGTTGAATTAAGTCTTCTAGAATTTGTTTGGATTTCGCTGTTTCTTCGCGAAAAACTTCTGGATCCTGTTTATAAATTAATTGGTGGCTGTATCCATGTGACGCAATTTCATGACCCTGTTGGTGAATGCGTTTAATTAATTCCGGATAACGTTCGGCAACCCAACCTAAAATAAAAAAGGTAATTTTGATTTTGTTGCGATCAAATAAAGCGAGGAGGGTGTTGGTGTTTTGCTCAACGCGACAGGGCCAGCTATCCCAAGTGTTGGGATCAATCACTCTATTGAAGGCTGCCACGTGAAAATAATCTTCCACGTCGACGGTCATCGCATGAGTGACTTTTTGGGTTGCCATTGAAGATTTTTGCGTTTGAGCGTTCGGCATTTTTAATTGCTCGTTGGGTTAGAGTCGTGCATCTACGTCCGCTTTTGGCAGTACGTGTTTTACATCAAACAGTACATGGGTTTGCTTACCTAAGGCACGAATACCTTGCGCCCCCAATTCTTTGAATTGATTATGTGCAACACAAATAATAATCGCATCGTAAGTATTTTTTTCCGGAGCACTGATCAAACTCAATCCATATTCGTGATGGGCTTCTGCGGGATCTGCCCAAGGATCATAAATATCGACCAGAGTGTTGTAGGTTTTCATCTCTTCGATAATATCGATCACACCTGTGTTGCGCAGATCGGGACAATTTTCCTTAAAGGTTAGCCCCATAATTAATATGCGCGCATCAACCACTTGCGATTTACGCTTGGTCATCATCTTCACCACTGAGTCGGCCACAAAGGCACCCATGGCATTGTTGACGCGACGGCCTGACAATATCACTTCCGGGTAATAACCCACTTGTTGTGCTTTGTGTGTTAAGTAGTAAGGGTCAACGCTGATGCAGTGACCGCCTACCAGGCCTGGACGGAAAGGCAGGAAGTTCCACTTGGTTCCGGCAGCCTCCAAGACTTCCAGAGTATCTATGCCTATGCGGTGGAAAATAAGTGCCAGCTCATTCACCAGTGCAATATTCAAATCGCGCTGGGTGTTCTCTATGACTTTGGCCGCCTCAGCCACTTTAATGCTGCTTGCCTTGTGGGTGCCGACAACGACTATTTTCCGATACAACTGATCAACATACTCGGCAACTTCGGGCGTTGACCCTGAAGTGATTTTGATAATGTTGTGTACGCGCCGTTGCTTGTCTCCCGGGTTGATTCTTTCCGGGCTGTAACCAGCAAAAAAATCCTTATTGAATTTTAGGCTCGAAATTTGCTCTATGATCGGAATGCAGATTTCTTCTGTGCATCCTGGGTAAACCGTCGACTCATAAATTACAATCGAGTTCTTTTTAATGACACGTCCCAAAAGCGCAGAGGCTTTTTCAAGGGGGGTCAAGTCGGGTTGGTGGCTACTATTGATAGGTGTAGGAACTGTGACTATATAGATGTCACAACCTTTGATGTCGGCTTCCTGCGTTGAGAATGTCAGTGACTTGGGTTCTTTAAGTTCTTCTGATGATAACTCAAGGGTGGCGTCTATACCCTGTCGAAGAGCGTCGACTCGTTGCAGGTTAATATCGAAGCCAATGGTGTCGATTTTTTTTCCAAATTCGACAGCCAGAGGAAGGCCAACATAACCTAGGCCGATAATGCATAATCTGGGATTTGTAGGGAACATAAAGAATTCCTGTTAGTGACGTTTCCAAAGTTGGCAAAGGTACCACAAGTTAATGATGAATTTCGACTTTACATGGGTTTGTTTTATCGGGGGCATTTGTCGCGAAACCGGTTATAATCGTCCGGCCTTAATACAAGGAAATTTGTCTTTTTGTCAGAACATAGTTAATCCTTAGGAGTTGGGTTTGTCTTACATTCGCGTTAATAAACACTACGTACATCTTCCCTATTTGTATCTGGCAATCGCAGAGGCGTTTAGCTTGGTCATTTCTTTGCGCCTCGCGTTTGCAGTGGTGGAATATCATAATCCCAAGGCAGAGTTTTCCGATTTTCTTGCCCCGGTTTCCTACTTTATTTTTGTTGCAGTACTCACCTTTAGCAGCTTGGCCATGGGGGTTTATTCTTCATTGGTTAGGGAAGGGCTGGTGAATATGTTGTTGCGTACACTGGTTAGCTTTTTTCTGCTTTCCAGTGCGGCGTTGTTTTTAATTGATCTAATCACTCTGGAAGCATTTTTTGGCCAGAGATTAATTTTTTGGGCCATATTAATCGCGACATCAATTATCTCCATCATTCGTTTGATCTTTATTCGGATGGTTGATGCCAAACAGGTTCGCCGTCGCGTTGTTTTTTATGGTGCAGGTGCGAAAGCCAAAAAATTGTTGGAACAATTAATGCCAAATTCCGGAAGTTTGGCGATTGATATTTTCGCCTGTGTTCCCAGTGCGGAGGAATCAGTACAGGTTACGGAAGTTACTGTGATCCCTGAGCCCGAAGACTGGGTGAAGCTGGTCG